>JBFYXR010000325.1:0-2611 GCA_041310455.1 Desulfobacteraceae bacterium
AATTTCAGTTGCCGTTATGTATCTTAAAATATAACGGGCCTTGTCAATAAAAAAATGCCCGGGCAAATAACCCTGCCATTTTTTTACGGTCTTTGTTCCGGGTTGTGTTCAATCCGGAACGAATTCTTTTACCGTCTTGGTAGGCAGCAGTGTTCTTCTCCACTCATATTTCATTAAGCCGGAGAACACCACCTTTTGCCGGCTCTAACCTCAGAGGTTGCCGACGCTGCTATGCTTTGCACTTTCGATTCATGATCATAAACAATTAATAAAACTGCATCAAACCTGAGACGCTGTAAAGAATGCGCTGCGTATGGTCTTTTGGATTGTGCCGTTCTTGCCGGTGCAGTCTCCCAGGAGAAGGACCTGGCCTGCGGCGCCAACGAACTTCATGGCCTCATCCATCCTCGGCTTAAGGCCGGCATAGATAACCACGCTATCGGCCTGCAAGGATTTCTCACTGCCTGCTGCATCGGCATAGATCACCTTCCCTCCCGAAATATTTTTAACGGTGGCCTCAAGAAAATAACTGAAATTAGGATGGCTTTTATATATCTGTTCCTGGTTCAGCATGTTATGGGGGCCGATAAATTCCGGTTCTATCATCTCTTTCCCGCTTGTCAGCACCGTTACTTTATATCCGTCCTTAGCCAGACATATACCGGTCTCCGTGCCGATTCTCCCGGCGCCGATGATCACCACATTTTTGCCAAAGGACTTCTTTTTGCTGTAAACATCAACGATATTATATACATTTTCCCCGTCCGCACCGGGCATCCTGGAGATGACAGGCTCCGCGCCGGTGGCAACCAGGACCGTGTCATACCCTTTTGCCTTAATCATGTCAGGAGCAGCCGTCGTATTTAACTTCACCTCGATCCCCGCCTTATTCACCTGACGGATAAGGTAATCCTTGAAGTCTTTATAGGCCCATTTCCATTGGGTGTAATCCGTGAACTGGAGCAGCCCGCCTAGGGAGCCACTTTTTTCATAAAGGGTCACCCTGTGCCCCCTTTCTGCAGCTGTTAGGGCCGCCTTCATGCCGCCCGGGCCGCCGCCTATCACGGCAACCTTCTTAGACCCTGAGGGAGGACGGATCGATCTTTTTTTGGTTTCCGATAGTCCCCACATCGGGTTTACGTTACATGTGTCATACCATGGTCCCGTCGTTTTGCTGATCCCGTGTCAGTCATGACACATAATGCATGGCACTATATCCTCGGCCCTGCCCTCATATGCCTTTTTGACCCATTCCGGATCGGCGAAAAAAGGCGTCGCCATGCCGACCATATCGGTCTTGCCGCTCGCGATCCACTCATCATTCAATGCCGGATCATGGAACCCTCCGGTGGGGCACACGATGATCTTATTGCCGCTTTCCTTTATGGCCCGGGCAAAAGGGAGCATCAAAGGTTTGTCTTTCTCCTGGGTAAAGCTGTTAGGATGGGCAGTGGCGGTGCCGGCACACTTCATCCGGAGGATGTCGGCCGAGCCCTCAAGCCTTTCTGCTATCTTGACGACTTCCTCCAGTTGAGGGCGTTCTGACGCAATAATTCTACCCCCCATACTGAGCCCCGGCGTATAGGGCCGGATAAATGCCGCTATTATAAGGTTAGTTGCCTTCCGGACGGCCTGCATCTGCTCAATGGCAGTATTCAGCTCATCTGCATCGCCACTCAGGTATCTTACCCCGCCCCACATCATACCGAACACGTCATAACCCTGGTCCTCAGCCTGTTTTGCATACGTTACAACTTCTTCAATGGTCGCGGAACCTCGCGCTTGATCAACTCTTCCACCGGGCGCCGCTCCCCCTGGCGCCGGTTCCCCTGTCACCGTTCCCCCGGGGCCTCCACTGCCCCCGACTGCGCCATGGAAATAAACCAGGGAGCCCTCGCAATGAATATCTTCAATCAACTGCTGGATATAGTTGTGAACCGGGGGGATGTCTTCCCATATATGATCTGATGTATGGACTATGCCGCCCGTAGAATTGGGATCATATGTCTTTGGATATGTCCCAAAAAGCGTTTCTACCGAGACAACAGCAGCGTTTTTTGCCATATTTGAATAATGGGATCTATACGCATCGGCAGGGTAATTCTCCGGCCCCTGCAGGTAGTGTGGTGGAGAAGGGGTGTGTAATATCCTGTTCTTCAGCACCACATTTCTGATTCTAAGAGGTGATAAAAGGTGAGGGTATTCGTTAGTTGTTGCTTTTGCACCGGAAATTCCAGTCTTCTCGCTTGCCATTGCTACATCAGTTTGAAAAACCGGATGATCAGTGAAACCAACGATTTTTTTACAGGTCAGCGCACACGTGGACGCCACACCGGCGGCAATCAGAAATTGCCGTCTTCCTAAAATAGATTGAATTAGCTTCATAATATCCTCCATTATGCAGGAAAAGAACACCTTTCGCTGCGGCTGCATTTAAGGGATTGTCGGCGCTGTTATGTCCGGCGCGGCTATGGTTTGCACTTTCGATTCATGGTTATGGACGATCAGCCACTTTCCGTCTATCTTCTGAACAACACGCGTGAATCTGTGCCTCGATTTTCTATTTTCACGCACATTAAGCAGATCATGGAACCCGATTATAATGGCTGCG
>JBFYXR010000327.1:0-7189 GCA_041310455.1 Desulfobacteraceae bacterium
TGTATTTTCTGGGATCATCACGCGCGAATTCGGTATTGATTCCTTTGAGAAACCCTCTTAGTTCCTTGATATCACGATCGGGTATAAGTTCGATGCGTCCTTCATATTCGACAACCTGCATCTTTTGACCGGGATGAAGATTTAACGTCTTCCTCATCATCCTGGGTATTACTACCTGGTATTTTGGTGATATTGTTACTGTTTGCATCCTGAACCCTCGATCATTAAAAATATGGATAATGATATCATGATCGATGACATCCTATCAGCTTTTTAAAAATTACTTTTTCAGCATCACAACACGGTCCATGCGGCTGTAATCCTTTACGACCTTCTGTTCTTCGTAAAAGCCTGTTTGCGCAGCCAGGTCCATGGCCTTCGCCGTCTGGAAGGGGGCCATCTCGATCAGCAGCCAGCCACCTGGTTTTAGAAACTCCTTTGCCTCAAGGATAAGTCTCCTGATAAAGAAAAGGCCGCCTTCTCGGCCGTCAAGCGCTGTCCTGGGCTCATACTGGCCTACTTCAGGGGGAAGGGAATCATAATCCTCTGTTGGTATGTATGGGGGATTGGAAACGATTATATCAAAAAGCTGTGTTGTATCTTTAATGGCTGAAAAGAGATCACTCTTTAAAAAATGAATCCTGGCGTCAAGCCCGTGTCTTCGTGCATTGACCATGGCTGTCTCAAGTGCCTCTGCCGAGACATCAGTTGCCCATATGTCCGCATCCGGCAGTTCACTTGCTATGGACACAGCTACTGCGCCGCTCCCTGTTCCGATGTCCAGAACTGATACTGCCCCGGTTTGATCCTTATCTTTTTTGTCCTTCAGGAGGGATATCGACTGTTCAACCAGTATCTCAGTCTCAGGCCTGGGAATAAGGACCTGCGGGCCGACATTAAACTCCAGGGACCAGAATTCCTGCACGCCGGTTATATACTGTACAGGTTCTCTCCTGAGACGTCTCTGAATCAGAGACCGATACTCATCAATGTCTTTTTCATTGAGGGGTTTGTCAAAATCCAGGTAGAGTTTTATCCTGGTGGTCTTGAGTTGATAGGCGAGCAGCATCTCGGCGCAAAGGCGGGGGCTGTCTATGTCTTTTTTCTGAAGATAATCGGCAGTGACCGCAAGCAGGTCCTTTATGATCCATTTCTGCGGGCTCACGCCTCTCCTTTAAGGGCCTCAGCCTGAAAATAGGCGATCAGGGAGTCTATGACAAGGTCAAGGTTCCCATTCATGACATCCTCCAGCTTATAAAGGGTCAGGCCTATCCTGTGATCCGTTACCCTGGCCTGGGGGAAGTTGTAGGTGCGGATCCTCTCGCTCCTGTCCCCTGATCCTACCATGTTCTTGCGTTCAGCAGAGATCTTTGCCCTCTGCTCCTCCTGCTCCATGTCAAAAAGCCTTGATCTGAGGACCTTCAGGGCCTTTGCCTTGTTTTTATGCTGGGACTTTTCATCCTGGCAGGTGACAACCAGCCCGGTGGGGAGATGTGTTATGCGTATTGCGGAATCGGTAACATTGATATGCTGTCCTCCGCACCCCGAGGAGCGGTATGTATCTATCCGCAGGTCCTCCATGTTCACCTTAACGTCCACATCTTCCGCCTCGGGCAGCACGGCCACTGTAACGGCAGATGTATGAACCCTGCCCTGGGCCTCTGTCTCAGGGACCCTTTGAACCCTATGGACGCCGCTCTCAAACTTGAGGCGGCTGTAGACATCCTGGCCTTCAATAAGGAGGATGACCTCCTTTAATCCGCCTATCCCTGTATTGTGCCGGCTCATGATGTCCGTCTTCCATCTCCTTATTTCGGCATATTTCAGGTAGGCCCGGAAGAGTTCAGCGGCAAACAACGCGGCCTCTTCACCGCCGGTTCCGGCCCTTATCTCAAGGATTATATTTTTCTCATCGTTGGGGTCCTTGGGAAGGAGCTGCAACCTGAGTTCCTTTTCAAGCTGTGAAAGCTCGCCCTTTAAGGTCTCGATCTCTTCCTTTGCGAGCCTTTTCATTTCAGGGTCAGGATCATCCAGGAGTGATTTATTGCTCTGTATCTCTTCCTGAACAGCGTTATATTTTCTGAAGGCATTAATGATTGGAGATAGCTGACTGTGCTCTTTTGAAAATTTCTGGTAGGTCTTCTGATCCTTTATTATTTCAGGGCGAGAAAGATCACCTTCCAGCTGCATGAACCGGTCTTCTAATTCTTTTATCTTATCAAACATAATTTTATTACTATTATCTGGTCAGAAGTTTTTTTGCTCTGGCCATTGATGAATAAAAGCCCTGAAGAATAAGCCTGTACCACGGCATTACAGCACAAAAAAATCTGGGCATCGGCAGTGGTATCTCCCACATGCCGCGCCCGTATTTTTAAAGCAACTGCGTGGCCTTTCCTGGCCAGGATGGTTAATATCGGCCATTAAGAACCGGGAAGCATCAGACTTTCAGAGGACGCAGAAAATTAAAGCGAGCCTTGAGACTAATTGTTTTTCGCCTGACCCTCTTTTTCCTCGTTGTACTTGGCGTATTTATTTTTAAATCTTTCAACCCTTCCGGCCGTATCCATCAGTTTGTGTTTGCCGGTAAAAAACGGGTGGCACTGGGAACAGATTTCCACCTTGATCTCTTTAAGGGTGGAACCTGTCTCAAATTCAGCGCCGCATGCGCAGTGGACCTTCGCACTCTGATATTCGGGATGTATATCTTTTTTCATTTTATCACCTCTCTTTAATGACTCATAGAATCGAGAAAATCCTTATTATTCTTTGTTCCTTTCATTTTGTCCAGTAAAAATTCCATGCTGTCTACCTGCGTCAAGGGCGCCAGTAGTTTACGCAGTATCCAGATCCGGTTAAGATCAGCCTCATTCATAAGAAGTTCTTCTTTCCTTGTTCCGGAACGGTTAATATCTATAGATGGGAACACCCTTCTATCTGTTAGTTTTCTGTCCAGAATTATCTCCATATTGCCGGTGCCTTTGAATTCCTCAAATATTACTTCATCCATCCTGCTCCCGGTATCTATCAGGGCTGTGGCTATAATTGTCAGGCTGCCGCCTTCCTCGATATTCCTCGCGGCGCCGAAAAACCGTTTGGGTTTATGGAGGGCGTTGGAATCAAGACCGCCCGACAATATCTTGCCGCTTGGAGGGACTGTGGCATTATATGCGCGGGCAAGCCTTGTGATGCTGTCAAGAAGGATAAGGACATTACGTTTATGTTCGACCAGCCTTTTGGCCTTTTCTATAACCATCTCGGCAACCTGCACATGCCTCTGTTGAGGTTCATCAAAGGTGGAGCTTATCACCTCTGCGTCTACCGAACGCTGCATGTCGGTAACTTCCTCCGGCCTTTCATCTATAAGAAGGACTATTTTATGGATATCTTTATCATTTGCAGTAACGCTGTTGGCGATATTCTGAAGGAGCATGGTCTTGCCTGTCCTGGGCGGGGCTACAATCAATCCGCGCTGTCCCATTCCTATGGGGGTCAAAAGATCCATTATCCTGGATGAGTAATTCTCTTTTGTAGTCTCAAGTTTAATATGACGGTTTGGGTACAGGGGGGTAAGGTTATCAAAAAGTATCTTTTCGCGGGCTATCTCCGGGTCTTCATGGTTGACCGCCTCCACCTTCAGAAGGGCAAAATACCTCTCCGAATCCTTCGGAGGCCTGATCTGCCCTGAAACTGTATCTCCTGTTCTCAGATTAAAACGCCTGATCTGTGAAGGAGATATGTAAATATCATCAGGCCCGGGCAGATAATTCGCATCAGGGGCCCTTAAAAATCCGAACCCGTCAGGCAAGGTCTCAAGCACGCCCTCCCCGTAAATAAGTCCGTTCTGTTCGGAATGGGCCTGAAGAAGCGTAAAAATAAGCTCCTGCTTGGGCATGCCCGTGGCGCCTTCGATATTGAATTTCTTCGCCATGGTGGTTAAGTCACTGATTTTCATTTTTTTTAATTCAACAAGATTCATAGTAAAACTCCATATAATAAGCTATTCTTTAATTCGCCTGAGGAAGCGCCGGTATTTTGTCGTATTTTTATCCGGACGGATTTTTTAAAGGCATCTTATGAAAATAAATTAGGCAAATTTCCTGAAAATTTATCAACAATCCTTACTTAATAAATGAGATGGAATGCAGATATCTCCCGGGGCAGTTAGAGATTTGACAATTAAATATTTAATTGCAATTACCTTGCCAATAACACACGATTTTTACATCCCCTCTGACGGGTTTGAAAAATGGCAGCCTGAATAAATCATCAGGGAGATCATCAGACCCTTCAGGAATTTCAGCTTTAACAAAATGAGCGCTTTATAATGCCAGGACATCAGCAAAATTCCTTCTGGCTTTTTCCGGTTTTTAATTCATGATTCCTTTTTTGTGAGTTAAATAAGGTCGTGCAGCAGATTATCCTCGAAGTTTTCATGATATCCGGTCAGCGCCGAATCTTCCTGGAGGCAGGAAATTACTGCTGCTTATATATATAACTCTTTTTAATGTCAAGAAATATTAATCCGTTTTATCTTAATGAAAAATCTGTTTAAGTCCTTTAATGATATTGTCCATATCCGGCGAAACCGTGCTTTTAAACTCGCAATAAACACCGGTTCCGGGGTGGATGAACCCTAACAGTACGGAATGAAGCATCTGTCTTTCCAAAGACTGTGCTATATCAAGGGCCTCAGGGCATTGTCTGTTCCACCAGGTCTTTCTGAAGCCATATACCGGATCGCCGACAATAGGATAGCCGATGTGCGACAGGTGCACCCTGATCTGATGGGTCCTCCCTGTTTTCAGGGTCACCTCAAGCAGGGAAAACTTGCCGCCTATCACATCCAGTCTGTTCCACAGGGTCAGTGCCCTTTTCCCCCCGGCCTTGCTGACCGACATTTCCTTTCTTCTGACGGGATGACGGGATATCGGCAGGTCTATCTCACCCTCCTGTCCTGGAATAATCCCATGGACAAGTGCTATATATTTCTTATTGACCCCGCCATCCTTAAACTGGCTGCTCAGGTTGGTATGGGCCTGGTCATTCTTTGCCACGACAAGGAGTCCCGAGGTGTCCTTATCCAGCCTATGAACAATCCCCGGCCTTAGCACCCCCCCTATGCCGGAAAGATTGCTGCAATGGTGTAAAAGGCCATGGACAAGGGTCCCTTCTGCATGCCCCGGGGCGGGGTGTATAACCAGGCCCGGAGGCTTATCAAGGACAATAAGCCAGGAGTCCTCATAAATCAGGGAAAAATCCACAGGCTCGGGCTTGATTTCACAGGGGATCGCCGGTGGTATGGCAATGCTGACCCTGTCATTGGGCCTCAATTTATAGCTGGCCTTCACAGGAAGCCCGTTCACCTTAATGCATTGGCCCTTGATAAGAGACTGTATCCTGGATCGCGTCAGGCCCCTTTCCCGCGAGGCAAGAAACAGGTCTATCCTCTGTTCTTTTTCCTTTTCTGAGATTAAATGGAGAGATTCCCTGGCAGACCTGTTATTCACTGTTATTTATGGTATTTTCCTGTTGAGTGCTTTAACAACCTTATTGAGAGTAAGACTTTTTAAGAATCTTTCCTCTCGCTCAGGACATTTCTTGCGGCCCTTGCTGCTGTATCTTCTTGAGTTTTATCGGCAGGAGATGGAGACATCTTAATTAGCAGCACTTGCAAACATCTTGTCAAGGTCTTTTTCTATCTGTTTTTCTTCAACCTTTTTCGCAAGAGAGATCTCTTTGACTAGAAGGTTCCTTGCCGTATCAAGCATTTTTCTCTCACCGAAAGAGAGATCCTTGTCCTCCTTCAGCATAAGGAGGTCCCTGTAAACCTCTGCAACCTCGAATACGGAACCGGTCTTGATCTTATCCATATAGTCCCTGTATCGCCTGTTCCAGGTCTGGTTGTCGATGATAACATCTCTCTTTTTAAGTATGGAATAGAGTCTGGGGACCTCTTTTCGTCCGATTATCTCTCTGAGGCCCACACTGTCAACATTCTGAGTAGGCACCATAATCTTCATGTTATTATCGAGAATCCTTATGATATAGAAATCCTGACGAAAGCCTGATATCTCTTTTGTCTCTATCGTTTCAATAATTCCTACCCCATGTGCGGGATAGACGGCCAAATCACCCTTTTTAAACATCAAAAACTCCCAAGCATTTTAATTCGCTGACTCTTAATCTTTCACGGTTATTTTATAAGGAAAATACTCCTAGTCTCTTCCAATGCCCGTCAAATAATAATTGGGTGTCAGGAATCGGCAAACAGGCATGAAAGATAAAAAACACTGTTTACGATCAGGCCGAACCATGAACCAACCATTTTACGGGGAACTTTCGGATTGCAAATTCATTATCCTTCCAAAGGATAGGCGCTAAAACCGGATAATATAATTTTAATCACATGCCTTTTCTGGATGGAAACGAACAATTAATTTCTTTATACCATATTTTTAATTACTTGTCGAGAATATGTATATATATTTTATTTTATATTGATCCTTGCTTTATAGTCCGAGCAATCCCCCAGGCTTCAGAAAGGGGGCAATTATAAGGGCCACGATTGCCGTAGCTTTTATAAATGTATTCATCGCAGGCCCGGATGTGTCCTTGAAGGGATCGCCGACCATGTCTCCCACCGCGGCGGCCCTGCTGTTATCCGAACCCTTTCCGCCGAAATTTCCAGCCTCTATATATTTTTTAGCATTACCCCATGCGCCTCCTGCGTTCGACATGAACAGGGAAAGGAAAATCCCCATTACTGCGGTCCCCAGGATCATGCCGCCCAGCACCTCCGTGCCAAAAAGCACACCAGCCGCGATGGGACAAAGAAGGGCTGTCAGCACAGGAACGATCAGCTCTCTGATCGACGCGCCTGTTGCCATGGAGACACATGCCCTGGGATCAGGCTTAACACCCTCTCTCCCTTCGAGCAGCCCCGGAATCTCTCTGTACTGACGCCGGGTCTCCTCAACGACCTTAAGGGCCGTCTTCCCCACGGAGGCCATGGTACTGGCGGCCGCGAACACCGGAATCATCGCCCCTAAAAAAACCCCTGAAAGAACCGCCGGATTCATAATATTGATGACCTGCAACCCCGCAACCCTTGCATAAGCAGCAAACAGGGCTATCCCCGCAATAACCGCCGAACCTGAGGCAAAACCTTTTCCCATGGCTGCGGTTG
>JBFYXR010000328.1:0-5716 GCA_041310455.1 Desulfobacteraceae bacterium
TATTTATGATAAGCATATTCATGTCTGTTTTTAATGTCCATGTAAAACGCATACCTGCAAAGGGCAGGATATCGGGGATTGTTTCTAACCCCGGCAGATTTTTTTCCGCGAACCTGAATAATGCGTCTGAACAGAATGAAAACAGCAGCATTACCGTGGATACTGACAATGGACACAAAGTAGTCGTTGTCCAGATAGCGGGTTTGATTGCAAGACGAATAGTCTGCTGGGTTAAAGCAGGGGATGATGTCGTCGCAGGTCAGAGGTTTGGACTTATCAGGTTCGGGTCAAGGGTGGATATCTATCTTCCAGATGACAGCCGCGTTAATGTAAGGCTAAAAGAACGGGTAAAGGCCGGCGAATCTGTAATAGGATATTTGCCATGGAACAAAGAAGAAAAACAAATAAAAGATGAAAGGATATTGTAATCCGTGAAAATATCTGTCTGTGGAAAAGGAGGAAGCGGGAAGAGCACCATTGTCACACTGCTTGCCAGGGCCGCGCAAAAAAGAGGATTAACGGTTCTGGTTGTCGATTCGGACGAATCCAACTCGGGTCTTTTCAGGATGCTTGGCTTTGAATCCCCTCCCCTTTCTCTCATGGAACTTCTGGGAGGCAAAGCCGCACTGAAGGAAAAAATGCGGAATCCCGCTGTGCTTCAACAATCTGAAATTACCATCAGAGAGATCCCTGCCCCTTATATTCAGAATGCAGATGGACTAATGCTTGTCAGCATTGGAAAAGTGCTTCAGTCACTTGAAGGATGCGCCTGTCCGATGGGGGTTCTGAGCCGCGAATTCCTGAAAAAACTCCGACTCAATAAAAAGGAAATCGCTATTGTGGATATGGAGGCTGGAGTTGAGCATTTTGGAAGGGGCGTAGATGAGGCTATAGACAAAATTCTCATCATGGTTGAACCGTCGTTTGAGTCGCTGGCTACTGCCGATAAAATTAAAAGCCTTGCCTCCGGCATGAATAAAAAGGTTGCGGCTGTCCTGAATAAAATTCCATCAAGAAAAACAACAAAGAAACTGGTTGAAAATCTTAAAGGCAGCATCGATATCGCGGGAATTATCCCGTACGACCCCCTTGTCTTTGAGACAAACCTGGAAGGCCGGGCACTGAATGAATGCAAGGCCTTCAACGCGGCTAAAAAGGTTATGGATGCCTTATTGCAGAATTAGCAGAAGGCCCGGACAAAAAGCGTTCTGTTCATGATCATCACCGGATAATCAGTAACCGGACAAGATATAGAATTAGAGGTAAATATGTGTTTAAGCACAGTGTATATGGACCATGGAAACAAGCATGAGGAGATTATGAAGGATGTGGCCCGGATCGAGGCGAAAGGCCGGGGTTTTCTGCTGATAAACCTCTTCGGAGAAAATAAATTCATTGAAGGGCAAATCCGGGATATCGATCTGGTGGACGGACACTCTATAACGCTTGAAAATAAGAAACCCGGCTGATTGCCGGATTAACAGATAACAAGGTACAAAGAACCCGAATCAGCATAACCGTTTAATTCCTTGGCGGCAAGCTGCCTGGCTCTCTTGAGGCCTTCAAGGCAAATAATAAATGCATAAAATTAATTCGCCGTGCTCTTCAGGCGAGGCTACCGGTCCCAGGGACAGCAACGGCCGGATTATCAACTATCTTCGTCTTTCCGTAACCGACCGCTGCAACTTGAGGTGCGTATACTGCATGCCGGAAGAAGGCGTCAGATTCATTCCCCACAATGAAATACTGACCTATGAAGAAATGCTCCATATCGTCAGGCTCTGCGCCGCGCAGGGCATCAAAAAAGTAAGACTTACCGGCGGCGAACCGTTGGCCAGAAAAGGCATCTTATCTTTCATTGAGAGGCTTAATAATGTCGATGGACTGGAAGAAATTACATTGACCACCAATGGCGTTCTGCTAAAAGACTTTGCCGGTCAGCTTCTTGAAAGCGGCATCCTTCGGGTTAATGTGAGCATGGACACGCTCAGGCCGGAAAGGTTTCGCCGGATTACGGGAAGGGATTACTTTAATCAGGTATGGGAAGGTATTGAAGAGGCCGATAAGGTCGGATTGAGCCCGATAAAAATCAATATTGTTGCGATGAAAGACATGAATGATGATGAGGTCCTGGATTTCGCGCGTCTGACATACAAAAAGCCTTATCATGTGCGCTTTATCGAGATGATGCCCATCGGTGATAAAAACTCATGGTCCCGCGAAAAATTCCTTTCTATTAAAGACATTCTCTCCAGGCTTGAATGCCTTGGTCCTCTCAATCCCGTGGAATCAGCAGCGCTGGACGGACCTGCCCGGAGGTACGTCCTTGAGGGCGCCAAAGGGGAGATCGGATTTATAGGGGCCTTGAGCAACCACTTCTGCAAAAAATGCAACCGGCTTCGTTTGACGGCCGACGGCAATTTGAGGGGATGCCTCTTCTCCGACCAGGAAACCGATATTAAAACCGCCCTGAGAAAAGGGATGGATGACGGTCATTTATTGAAACTGATCAAAGACACCATAATAAATAAACCTATAGATCACGGCTTGAATATCTATAACCTGCGCAAATGCGCACGCCCTATGAACAGTATAGGAGGATAAGAATAGACTCATTTCGTTTTCCGGGAAACCCAAAAATCTAAACTTTCATCATCACTATAAAGGCTGGTTTATGGATAGAATCGACAAGGATAATTATTACCTGAATATTGCAATGGATGTCTCCAAACGGGGCACATGCCTCCGGAGAAATTACGGTGCAGTTATTGTAAACCGTGACGAAATTGTTTCAACCGGTTATACCGGCGCCCCAAGGGGCGCGAGGAATTGCACGGATATCGGGTTTTGCCTCCGTTCAAAAATGGGTGTGCCCTCCGGAGAGAGGTATGAGCTCTGCAGGTCCGTCCATGCAGAGATGAATGCTGTGATCCATGCCGCAAGAAAAGACACAATAGGGGGAACGATGTATCTTATGGGTTCATGCAGGGAAGATGAACGTCCCCTTAAGGAAGGCGCTGAGCCTTGCAGACTCTGTAAAAGAGTAATCATAAACGCAGGGATAGATAAAGTTGTTACCAGAAATGCCGGCGGCAAAATAATAGCATATAAGGTGGAAGACTATATTGCCCAGGAGGAAAGCTTATTTTGATGGGAAATGGGATATTGTTTTCAAAGAAGGACCCCAGTTCCAGGATACATTAATATAGTAGCATATATGCAACTCTATCCTGAGCATCAAGTAGCATTTAAGCAACATACTGCTTCTCTTCTACAAAAATTATTATTCTATAACTTCACTGTAATCAGCCACTTAAGCTTATTCCTATTATAAAGCCCCATTGGCATAAATAATGCTGTATCTATTTATTAAACGGACAGACACTAGGAGACAGGATGGATAAAGTTGCCTTTGCTTACTGGGGAAATCGAATAGCGCCGGTATTTGATATCGCGCAACAGATCAAGATACTCGATGTGGAATCAGGGCGGATCGTGAGAGAATACCAGGAGACCTTCCCTGACAGCCTGCCGAGTCACAAAGCCGTCCGTTTAGCGGAATTGGGCATAAGCACCCTGGTTTGCGGCGCTGTTTCCGGGCCAGTCCTTGATCTTATTGAGGCATATGGCATCCTTGTGATTTCTTTTGTAGCAGGCGACGTAAGAGAAGTAATCAGTGCCTGGCTAACCGGGAGGATAAATGACAATATTTTTTCCATGCCCGGCTGCGGTGCAGGCAACAGGAACCGCCGCATGGGAATATGCGGTGCACAGAAGTCCGGGAATGCCTTGCATAATAACCTGTTCTTGACAGGGCAAGGCGGCAGGGGAAGAGGCCGTCAGAGATAATGCCGCGTGTTTCTAATATTTTGGCCGATAGCTTATAGCTACGGGCTGAAAGTGCGAATCCGACGCCTTTTTCGGATTAAAACTATTTAAAAAAGGAGGTTAAGACTATGCCTAGAGGAGATGGAACAGGACCAATGGGAATGGGAGCAATGACCGGACGTGGCGCCGGTTGGTGTGCCGGTTTTAGCGTCCCCGGATATGCCAATACGATCCCCGGGCGGGGCTTCGGGATTGGTTTCGGACGAGGACGTGGTTTTTTCGGCGGACGCGGAGGCGGAGGAAGGGGCCGGCGCAATATGTATTATGCCACCGGTTTGCCCGGATGGATGAGGTACGGAGGCTATGATGCACCCTATGGGTATCAGGCAGCCTACATGACACCTGATCCTGAGATTCAAAAACAGAACCTTAGGAGCCATGCCGATTCTCTGCAATCCGAGCTTGACTTTATCCTGAAGCGTCTCGACGAGATTGAAAAGGATAAGAAGGCAAATTAAGAAAGATAATAGGGCTTCCCTCGCGGTATTATGCCTCCGCCGTGATTTCTGCTGAAATCAGAACCCTCCTGTGAGCACAAGATTCAAAGTGAAACAAAGGAGGAGCTGACTTAACAACAGATACAATACAACCCTTAAATTACTGCGGGGGGATCTATATAATAAGGAGATCAGATATGCCTGGACATGATGGGACAGGACCGGCAGGTACCGGTCCGATGACAGGAAGAGGCAAAGGGTATTGTGTAATCAAACTGCCTGAAAACGAGAAGCTGCCCGAGATGGTATCAGGAGTTTTATCTGAGATAAAGGATCCGGTCTCTCATGATAGTTCGCAGGATGAAACCGTCCGACTATCCTCAAGGCTTAGTCAGATGCAAATCGCGCTCAGGGATCTTGATCGCAGGATAAAGAATTTGAGAAAAAACAGAGGAACAAGAGAGCGGATTTAATTTCCGCCTACTGAAAAGAGAACAAAGACATTGACGGAACAATATAAATATCTGTTTGGGCCTGTCCCATCGCGACGTTTCGGACGATCCCTTGGCGTGGACATTACACCCTACAAGACATGCACTCAGGACTGTGTATTCTGTCGTTGATGAAAAGGACATCAAACTGCAGGCGAACAAGGAAACGATCCTGGCAATGCTTAAACGCAGGCCCTGCACTCCAAATCAGATAGCCTCAGCCTTCGGCATGCATCTCAATGAGGTCTCGAAATATCTCGGAAGCCTGATCGGAAGCGGCTTGATACGTGAAAAACGGGAAAACGGGGATTTATATTATATTGCATTAACTATGGACAATTGTCCCAACCCGCCCCTGAAAAAATTGAAAATTCAGACAGTATATAAATAACCAAGGAGGCAATACAATGAAGATAGCAGTTACATCCACAGGACCCACGCTTAATGATAATGTAGAGGCACGATTCGGAAGGTGTCCTTATTTCCTGATTATTGAAACAGACACAATGGAGGTTGAACCGATCCGGAATCCTAATATCTCCCTCGGCGGAGGCGCAGGAACGCAATCAGCTCAGCTGATGGCGGAAAAGGGGGTAGCCTCGGTGTTGACGGGAAATTGCGGCCCTAACGCATTCAGAGTCTTCGGCGCAGCCGGCATCGATGTGATAACCGGGGTAAACGGCCAGGTCCGCAGCGCGGTTGAACAGTTCAAATCAGGATCCCTGGCCCATTCCGCCGAACCTAATGTCCAGAGCCATTTCGGTATGGGCGGAGGCGGAGGTATGGGTGGCGGCATGGGGAGAGGCATGGGCCGAGGCGGCGGCATGGGAAGAGGCATGGGCGGAGGCACAGGAAGGGGTTTAGGCGACAGGGGATTCTCGCCACCCGTCCAGGAACAAC
>JBFYXR010000329.1:0-6727 GCA_041310455.1 Desulfobacteraceae bacterium
CAGTGGTTTTTTCTCAACTGCAAACTCTGGATTCCCGCTTTCGCGGGAATGACAGTTCCAGGTTCTCTATTCATATATATAGCGAATAGAGCATTTTTATTTGCTCTCATGAGCAATTGCACCATTGTTTTGGACAAGATTGATTATTTTTCAAAAGATTTTTCTCCATCATACGTCTAATAGTTAAAAGGCAGGATCTTATGGTCAATGACACTGACATGGAACTGGTTGAACTGGCAGCAGGCGGGGATGAGCGCTCCTTCGAAAATCTCATACAAAAACACTATCTACCGGTCTACCATCTGTCTTATAAATGGTGCCGCGTTAAAGAGGACGCCGAAGAGATCACCCAGAAAGTCTTTATCAAGCTGAGCCGGAAGCTGAGCACATTTAACCGCAGGTCTTCCTTCAGGACATGGCTTTATCGAATTGTAATTAATACCGCCAAGGATTACATCCGGAAACACTCTCTCTGGATGCTGTTTGAAACTATTTTAAAAAAGACTGTCTTTCTATTTAAGGAAAACCGGTAGGCCTGTCAGCCTTTGCAGCTCTGAAAAGTGCATGTGCTTCAGATCAAAGCCAAGTGAGTTAAAGCTTTCCAGGGGTATGATTATCTGCGAGGGTGCCTGATTGGATCCCAGCCACGTCGAATAGGTTTCGAAGAAGTCATCAACCGTTAAAAGACCGGCTGCCCTTATAGTCCCACCAAAGGTCCGGTTTTTAACCATGACCGGCTCAGCCCTTTCTTTATCTATGCCTGTCAGCTCAAGGACCTTTTGAACAACCGCGAAACCGAATTCTGAAATTAAAAGCAATGATTTTCCGGGGCAGTCCAGGACTGTCTGTCTCAGGCTTTCCGTCCTTGACGGATCGAAATCATACTCCATTGTAATGCCGGAGTCTCCATCAGATTCATTAATCCAGGTCACGCTTTCTTCCAGATCATTCTTTTTTACATCCACGTTTACGCTCCCCTTTGGGACAAGGATGTTCCACGCCTCAACGCGGCAGCGTGGCGTTTGCCCGTTGACCCTGAGGATGATATCTCCACGGCGTATACCCGCCTTCCATGCAGGAGAGTCCTTCAATACCCCGCTGACAACAGGCGTGAGATCACTGACATAGGAGGGTTCAATGAGAACCGGGCAGGGCAGTTCCGGCGACAGGGTGCCGATGAACTCCCTGAGCTGGCTGTATATCCTGTCTTCCTTCGGAAAGATGTCAGTTTTGGCCCTTGACGAGAACGACGGCATAAAGACCCGTATTGCCGTGGCCTTATTGTTTGCCAGAAACTCTATCGTGCTGCGGATATCCTCCCACCCTGTTATGTTAGGCATTGCCACCATACTGCTGCTGAAGGGCATGCTGTGGTCTGCGAGCAGCTTTATCCCCGCAAGCGTCTGCTCGGACTTCTTTCTTGTATCGCCCATGAGGAGCTTCCTGCCGCTCACGGAGGAGCTGTTCAGGGAGATGTTAAGCGTGATGTTGCCCGCGGACTTCAAAAACTCAACCATTTCCGCCGTCAGGTGTCTGCCGTTCGTTGTGATTTCTATCGGTGTTTCCGGAAAAGCGCGCCTGGTCAATGAGATGATATCCCTGAACTGCGGGTGGCTGAAGGGCTCCCCTTCAATTATCTGGGTAGCCGACTCCCCAATGGTTATGACATTGTGCGGGTTCAGAAAGGCCAGGGTCCTGGTTATCTCCTCCATGGACCTCACCCCCACGGAGACGACATCGACACCCGGCGGATTGTTCTTGTGGCTGCAAAAGATACAGCGGGAATCACACTTCGAGGTTATGGGGAGTATGTTGGCCTCTATAGCCGAATTCAGTATAAGACGTTCAATCTCATCACGATTTGTTTTACGCATTTGACAGTGTCCTGACAAGACTTCGGGCTGCCCTGAAAAGGGACAACCCGAAGCTTAATTCTTGAGGTTATTAATATGTGCCGTACTTATAGGTTCTTGTCGGAACGTCGTTGAGCTCCTTCTTGTCTATAAAGGCAACCATGCGCACAATGGACCCGTCGCCAAGGTGCCACCTGGAGGGGAACACAGCTATGACGCAGCGCTTGCCCAGGACCTTGTCGACATCTCCGCCCACGTTTTCCCAGGCAGGGATATTCTTTTTCAGAAACACTTCATGGACCGGCTCCCATTTGGGATGGTCTTCCTTTGCCTTGTGTCCCGGGAAAAAGATATTTTCATAGATTTCGATGACACGGGGAACAAGGGGTCCGGGTCCGTGCGCGGCCATGTATGATGCGCAGGGATGGTCCAGTGCCTGGGTGTCAATGCCGAAGCCCGATGCGCCCTGCTCAACAAGCCATTCGCCGGCAGCCTCGGAAAGCCCGGGGCTCCACAGAAAGTAGCGGTCAGAGTCGCTGTAAAGGCGGTGCCACCCTGTGACGATGATTGCATAATCGCCGGGCTGGAGCTTTGGTGTGCACTTTGCCAGCATCTCTGGGGTGATGGTCTGCATGGGTGTGCATTTGACATCCCAGATAACGGCAGGTGAGACAAACTTCTCCAGGGGGACTTCGTCCGTAAAGGGGCTCTCCTGGCACACATGGGAAGGCGCGTCATAGTGTGTTGATACGTGCTGCGGGAACCCGTACATGAGCTGGGTCCTGCGGTTGAACTTGGACATGTACTGTACAGGCGTGGTATAGGGCTGTGCGCCCGCCGGCCATGTGGGCTGATCGTTGCCCCAGGGGTGGGACAGGTCAACCATTGCCATGTCGCTGTTGATTGCCCACTTGCCCGGGAGGTTCTTCTCTGGGGTGGAATAATCAAGGTCAGGTGTACAGTATGTGGTGCACTCACAGGGCATTTGCTCTATTGGTATAGGATATTCATGCATAATCTTTGTCTCCTTTCTTTAAATTAATATTTTTTACTGATTACCATCCAAAAAACTGTGATTTCAGGATGGATCTTTCAGCCCTGAAATTGCAGTACAATCAGCATCCGGTTGAGTGATTATTTTTATAAGATCTTGCTGAAATCCCGCTCTGAGAGGACTGATGCCTGGAAGTGTGAACCCCAAAATCTGCATTTTCGGATAAACACTCACCGATCAAATAATTTTGATCAATTATAAGAAACTTTCTTACAGGGAAAATATAGGGAGGCTACCCCTGTGTGTCAAGGGAAAATGGACATCTTTAATTATGGCCGGTATAACCCTCACCGGATTATTCGGCAGGAGAAAATCATGCCGGGACATCAAGGTTGTCATTTCAACGGCAGTATGTTAATCATGCCCTATCAAATTACAGGAATATTTTTAAATATATGATATATCAAATAAAAGCCGGCGACCGCAGCACTTCTTTATGGTCCGGCGACTTCATACTCCTGTTTCTGTCTAACTTTTTCCTGTGCTTCGGCGCGGACATGGTCATGCCTGTCCTGCCGGTCTATCTTGCCCAGGTCGGGGGCAACAATTTCCAGATAGGGATCGTGATGGGGTGCTTTACCGTTTCAGCCATCATTATCCGCCTCTTTGCGGTCAGGATAACAGGATATCTCGGGAGCAGGGTTTTTCTGATGGCAGGGCTGCTGGTTTCAGCGCTTGCAGCCGGAGGCTATTATCTGACAACCGCCATATCGTTGATTTTTTTGTTAAGGATCTTCCACGGTTTCGGCTTCGGTGCCACGACAACACTCTACGGGGCATTAATTTCAAATATCATCCCCAGGTCCAGGATGGGAGAAGGCATGGGGTATTTCGGCCTGGGCATCGTCATAGCGACGGCCATAGGCCCATTCCTGGGGGCCATAATAGTCCTTCAGCCCCATTATCAATGGGTCTTTCTGCTGGCTTCAGGGCTGATACTTGTCTCCATTGCGCTCACCAAATTAAGCAGGGCCGGGAGGGAGAGTGAGGACAGGGCAAAGGGACATATGGCAGGTTTTTCCATAGCGGATTTTTTTGAAATAAAGGCCCTCTTTCCTTCAGTCCTTTCCTTCTTTGTGGGCTTCTCGCTTTCCGGGGTGTTCACGTTTATCGTGCTCTTCGGCAAAGAGGCAGGCCTTGAAAAAGGCATAGGTCTCTTTTTCCTGATCACGTCCGTTGCCGAATTTCTGATCCGTGTGGTATCCGGAAGGCTGTATGACAGGCATGGTCATTTCATTGTCCTTGTCCCCGGCGCATCGGCCTGCCTGATCGGGCTTGTCCTCCTGGCATTTTCTAAAAATCTGCCGACATTCATGGCGGCGTCCTTGTTTTACGGCTCAGGACTGGGCATGGTCTTTCCTGTCCTACAGGCATGGTCGGTAAGATCTGTAGATCCGGGACGCAGGGTTGCCGCAACCGCCACCTTCTTCAATTTCATGGACGGAGGAGTTGCAATAGGCTCTGTAAGCCTGGGCCTTATAGCACAGGCTACGGATTTTGCCGGCATGTACATGTATTCCTCTCTGGCCTTTGTATTGTTTTTAGCGGTATATTTTGCCTATTATCTCCGGACAAAAAAGAAAGCCGCTGTCTGTTGAAGTTGATAATTTGAGGGGATAAGGATTCGAGAATCCAGGAGAAGAGATAAAGGGAAAAGGTCAAAGGAGAAAGGAGAAAAATAGTCTTAATTCTTTTATGAAACTTCAACCAAATATTGTGTAAGGAATCTCCTCCTCCTTTTAGGAGGAGGCCAGGAGGAGGTCTACTAATCTGAGAGACCCCACCTTAGTCCTCCCCTAATAGGAGAGGAAAACCCTTGTATTTGGCTTCATATTAGTTTCACGTTCGATCAGACTGGCCGCGATAACTGCAAGCGGCCAGGTTGGCTTCTGAATTCTGTCTTACAGGTTACTCCTTACCGTCCTTTTTTACCTCTCCCTCATGGTATATCGGGATTGCAAACTCGGGCTGTTTAAAGCCGGCAGGCGCGGTCTTTTTTCCCGCAAGCCCGAGCGCTACCGCAACACCGTAGATGATGGCCTCCGGCCGCGGGGGGCAGCCCGGTATGTAGTAATTGACAGGCAGGATCTTTTCAACAGGGCCTATGACCGAATATGTGTCATGCCATATACCTCCGCCGCACGCGCATGAGCCTATGGCAAACACCAGCTTGGGGGCCGGCATGGCCTCATAGGCGCGCAGGAGCGCCTTTGCGGTGGAACGCATCGCGGGCCCCTGGCAGAGCATCACGTCAGCGTGACGCGGAGATCCCACCAGCTTGATGCCGAACCGCTCCACGTCATAGTAAGGCGTAAGCACGTTAAGCACCTCTATATCACAGCCGTTGCAGCCGCCGCTGTTGGCATGATACACCCACAGGGACCGCCCGAACATCTTTTTGCACAGGTTCTTAAGCATAGTGATTTAATCCATTTCAATTCTTATATCGTCGGTAACAGGCTCATCCCCCAGGTAGCCCCGAGAACGGAAGATCCAGCGGTCGTTCTGAATATCATCGAACCTGTAGCCCTTCATCTTCAGTTGCTCCAGGGGGGATTTCTCCGTAAAGCACCTGCCGCACCGCTGGCATGTGCTCATGAACAGCTCCAGCCTTTGCCCTATGTCGCCGATGCTGTCCGTGGCATTCTCAAACTCCTTGCTCATGGTTATGGCCTTCTCGGGGCATACGTCCGCGCAGCGCCCGCAGTAGGCGCATCGGCGTCCAAGGTATTTTAAAATGCGGATCTCCTGACATATATCAAGCACAAGGATCTCGCGGGCCGGGCAGTTGCTGGCGCAGCCCCCGCACCCGATGCACTTTGTAGCGTCAAATATGGGCCGGCCCCTGAAGGCAGGAGGCACGGGTTGAGGATCTGCGGGATACGGCAGAGTCACCCTGCCTGCCTTGAGGCAGATTATCGTTTCCTTTATCTTGCTCATCACGGACATGCCGTCACCTCAAACAACCAGAATACCGCAATTGATGGGTATTTAAAAAGGACTGAATTGTTCCTTCATAACCCCAATCCGGCTTTTCCACTTTACCTCCTCCTATCAGGGGGAGGCAGGAGGGGGTCTTGAAAGATCTATTCAAAAAATAAAACCTTATGAGACCCCACCTTAATCCTCCCCTAAAAGGGGAGGAAGGTTTAAAAATATTCAGTCACACTATTCATCAGCATAATTCTTTAGAGACTATAACCCGTACCCAGCCAGGATCAGTGCCACAACTGATGCAACAAGCAGCAGGGCAAAAAACCGGATGGCCTGGTCTATGCGGTAGCGCGCGTGTGTCGCGGCCACCAGGGTAACCAGCAGCACCAGCGCGAATATCTTTGCCCAGAATACCAGCCACTGCAACGGTGCTGCACCCCCGCCATCCCACGGGATGAAGATGTTCACCAGCAGTGCGCAGTATATAATCAGCTTCACCATGGAGGCATATTTAAAAACAGCCAGTTTAGGCCCTGAGTATTCCATGAGCGGGCCTTCCATAAGCTCCGTCTCAGCCTCGCTGATGTCAAAGGGGACGCGCTCCACAAAGGCCTGAAAGGAAAGGAGCATGACGGCCAGCATAATCACCCCCGACCACGGGAAGCCCTGAACCATGTAAACCGAACCGTCAAGGACCCTGTCGAGCCGGAAGGACTGGCCATGGATCGCCCCGATTATGATCCCGGTCACGAGCAGGGGCTCCAGGGTGATCATAATCATCATCTGGCGGCTGATGCCCAGCAGAGAATAGGTGGACCCTGCCGCCAGGCCGCCTAAGAGTGTGCATATGCCGGACAGGGTCAGGAGATAAATCAGGAGTATGACG
>JBFYXR010000330.1:0-4099 GCA_041310455.1 Desulfobacteraceae bacterium
CAGCGTGTCGATAGAGGGGTCGTTGATAACCCCGATAGCGATGGAAAAGGAACTGAGGTTTGCCATACGGGAAGGCGGGCGCACAGTTGGCGCCGGCGTTATCCATGAGATTATAGAATAATTTCCTTCGAGGAATATACGGTCGATAAGATGATAGAAAAAGCATTAGCAAATCAGAAAATACGAATAAGATTGAAGGCATATGATCATAAATTGCTTGACCAGTCAGCGATGGAGATTGTTGAGACAGTAAGGGAGACCGGAGCCAAAATCGCAGGACCCATACCTCTTCCTACTATGATCAATAAATTTTGCGTTCTGAGATCGCCGCATGTTGATAAAAAATCCAGAGAGCAATTCGAGATTCGAACACATAAAAGGCTGCTTGACATACTCGAGCCCAATCAGCAGACAGTTGATGCGCTGATGAAACTGGATCTTTCCGGCGGCGTTGATGTCGAAATTAAGTTATAGGAAAAAGAGCTAAGCGGAGATAGATATTAATGGTCGACAGGATTTATGGAAAGAAAATTGGCATGTCCCGGTATTTTGTAGAAGAAGGGAAGTCCGTGCCCGTTACAATTGTCAAGATCGAACCTTGTGTTGTCGTTCAGAAAAAGACCACGGCAAAAGATGGCTATGAAGCAATCCAGGTCGGTTTTGATAATAGAAAAGCGGGCCGTGTAAATAAACCAATAAAAGGCCATCTGAAGAGTGCCGGGGACCAGCTTTTTGGAAATTTAAGAGAAATAAAGGTTGAGAACGCCGAAAGTTACGAACTGGGCCAGACAATAGACAGTAATATCTTTCAGCCCGGAGATC
The DNA here is from genome assembly GCA_041310455.1 of Desulfobacteraceae bacterium. Lineage (GTDB taxonomy): Bacteria > Desulfobacterota > DSM-4660 > Desulfatiglandales > HGW-15 > JAFGIC01. The sequence continues at coordinate 823 of JBFYXR010000330.1, forward strand.
TTGTAAATGTTTGCGGGAAAAGCAAAGGCCGCGGATTTGCAGGCGTTATGAAAAGATGGGGTTTTCATGGAGGGCGAAAGACCCACGGTTCCAAGTCCCATCGTATTCCTGGATCAATAGGCACCAACACCACGCCGGGAAGGGTTATGAAGGGAAGAAAGATGCCTGGACGGATGGGGTTTGAGAATACTAAAATTAAAAACCTTAAGGTAATTGATATAAGACCGGAAATACAGATCATAGCTATAAAAGGCTCGCTGCCCGGCAGTTTCAGCACTATTATGGAAATAAGCAAAATCTAACTATTAAAGATTGAAACAGGACATGACAGTGATTGACATATATAATATACAGGCTGAAAAGATATCTCAGTTAGAGATTAATGAAGGCCTGTTCGAAAAATCGGTAAGGAAAGATGTCTTGCATCAGGTTGTTCTAAGCCAGCTTGCTAATAAGCGTCTCGGAAATGCATCGACCAAAACCAGGGCTGATGTAAATGCCTCGGGTAAGAAGCTGTATAAACAGAAGGGCACAGGGAATGCAAGGGTCGGGAATGAAGGTGCGCAGCACAGAAGGGGCGGCGGCGTTGCCTTTGGCCCAAAACCAAGAGAATATACCTTAAGGGTCCCTAAAAAGGTCAAGAAAGCTGCCCTGAGGATGGCCCTGACTGACAAACTGCAATCCGACCGCCTTGTGGTCCTGGAGGATTTCAATCTCTCAGAAATAAAGACAAAGCAATTTGTCGAAGTGATGAAAAAATTTAACGTAAGAAAGGCCCTTATTGTTACGGAAGAAAAAAACGAGATCCTTGAAAAATCCTCAAAAAATATCCCCTGGGTAAAGGTAATCAGGAGTGAAGGGCTTAATGTTTACGATATACTGAATCATGACCATCTTTTTCTGGTTAAATCAGCAATTAAAAAGATCGAGGAGGCAGTGATTTCCTAATGGATATTTATAAAATTATTAAAGAGCCTCATCTCGCTGAAAAGGCCAACCTGGTCAAGGAAAAATATAATCAGATTACCCTCAAGGTTGATAAAAGGGCCAATAAAATTGAAATAAAAAGCGCCGTTGAAAAGATTTTTAAGAAAAAAGTCCTCGATGTAAATACCATAAATGTAGAGGGCAAGAAACGGCGTATGGGCAGAAATATCGGGAAAAAGATTGATTGGAAAAAGGCAATTGTAACGCTTGCTCCCGGGGAGACTATTGAATTCTTTGAAGGGATGTAAGAGTAATTTTAATCCAAACAAGCTGTAAATTTTAATACGGAAAGAATAGCGGAGCTATAGATGGCTATTAAGAGTCACAAACCAACTTCGCCAGGGCGAAGATTTCAGAAATATTCCACCTTTGAAGAGGTAACAAAAGACTTTCCAGAAAAGAGTCTTCTTGTAACCTTAAAAAAGAACTCGGGAAGAAATTTTGCTGGAAGAATTACCAGCAGATACAAGGGCGGGGGCCACAAAAAAAGATTTCGGCTCATTGATTTTAAAAGAGGCAAGGATGGCATCCCGGCCAGTATAGCAGCCATAGAATACGATCCGAACCGCTCTGCAAATATTGCACTCTTAAACTATAAGGACGGTGAAAAGAGATACGTAATAGCCGCACAGGGCCTAAAGGTCGGAGATTCTTTGAACTCGGGCGCCAATGCTGAGATCAAACCCGGGAACTCGCTTTTCTTAAGAGATATTCCCCTTGGGACATTGATACATAACATTGAACTTAAGGCCGGTCATGGCGGACAGATAGCCAGGAGCGCAGGCAACTACGCCCAGTTGATGGCAAAAGAAGGCCGCTATGCCCAGGTAAAACTTCCTTCCGGCGAAGTGCGGATGATTCCTATGGAATGCAGGGCAACAATCGGCCAGGTCGGGAATATAGGTCACGCAAGCATCAGCATCGGCAAGGCCGGCAGGAACAGGTGGAAGGGCAGGAGGCCCCATGTCAGGGGTGTCGCCATGAACCCTGTTGATCACCCCCATGGAGGCGGTGAAGGAAAATCATCCGGCGGTCGTCATCCTGTTACTCCTTGGGGCGTCCCCACCAAGGGCTACAAAACCAGGGTTAAAAAAGACAGCGATAAACTGATTGTTAAGCGAAGAAAATAGAAAACTACAGATTAATTGGAGGTCAGACTTTGCCAAGGTCATTAAAAAAGGGCCCATTTATTGATGATCATTTATTAAAAAAGGTAGTCTCTGCGCAGGAGTCCAGGAGCAGAAATATCATTAAAACGTGGTCCAGAAGATCAACCGTACTGCCGGAATTTGTCGGTGTCACAATTGCGATTCATAACGGGAAAAAATTCCTGCCGATCTTTATAACTGAAGACATGGTGGGACACAAGCTTGGTGAATTTGCCCCGACCAGGACTTTTTTCGGTCATGCCGGAGATAAAAAAACTAAATTGAAGGGTGCCAAGTAATGGAATCAAGCGCTGTTGCAAAATATATTAGAATATCACCAAGAAAAGTCCGCTTGATCATGGACGAACTTCGCGGGAGAAAGGTGGAAGAGGCGCTTAACATGCTGTCCTTTACACCACAGAAGGGCGGAAGGATCCTGAAAAAATTAATCAACTCCGCGGTTGCTAACGCTCAACAAAGCTCCGGCGTGGACGTTGACAAGCTTTTTATTTACAGAATTTTCGCGGATGAAGGACCTACATTGAAAAGGTTCAGCCCAAGGGCACAAGGCCGTGCCACAAGAATATTAAAAAGGACAAGCCATCTGACGGTTGTCCTAAATGATAAGAAATAACAGCATTTAATAATATTTATTAAATTTAATCTCCAGAAGAAATCAAGTGATCAAAGGGAGGTAACTATTGGGACAAAAAGTTAATCCAATCGGATTTCGATTAGGCATCAATAAAGATTGGAGCTCAAAATGGTTCGCAGGTAAGGAATACAGTAATTTTGTATTTGAGGATTACAATATCAGAAAGTTCCTTAAAAATAAACTCCAGCAGGCCGGTATATCCAAGATTGAGATTGAAAGGGCCGCAAACAAGGTAAGGATCAAGCTTCATACAGCCAGGCCGGGCCTGGTAATCGGCAAAAAAGGCACGGAGATCCAGAATCTTAAGAAGGAGCTGGAGGGCAAAATAAAGAGGGAGTTTTTTATTGATATTCAGGAAGTCAGAAAACCCGAAGTTGATGCCCAGTTGCTGGCGGAAAATATTGCAATGCAATTGGTTCGAAGGGTATCGTTCAGAAGGGCAATGAAAAAAATTGTAACCTCCGCCCTGCGGTTCGGGATACAAGGC
>JBFYXR010000332.1:0-6840 GCA_041310455.1 Desulfobacteraceae bacterium
ATGCACCGCGCTGACGTCAGTGTATCTGGAGAGTGTTTCGGTGATCTGTTCGATCCCGTCCTGTCCGGAATCCAGGGTCACAATGGTGTAATCCGACGAATCTTTGCCCTCTTCTTTGTTGACTATCCTGTCCAGGATGGACCCGCTGTCAGGGATTGATGAGTCTATAAAAATAATTTCTTTGCCGTCTGAGACTGCATTATCAGTCTCTTCCAGGGCTTCTTCTGATGCGACAGTGGAATCGGCCTGAAGGACCTCTGCCGATTGGGCTGCAGATGAATCATCGGACGCTGCGGCATCAGTCTGTGCTACCTGTGTATCGAACTCCACAATGACAGGCACGGCATCAGTCAGGAGATTCCCGGATTTGTCGAGATCCAGGGATACCGTTACAGGATCAGCAGACATCAGGAGACGCCTCTCCATTGTCTCAAAGAGCATCCTGCGTCTTTTCTGCTCCTTATTCCTGGAAAAGATACGGGGAACAGACCCAAACTTGCCGAAATATTTTATCGCACGCTTCATGATTTCACCTGAGATTGATGTTACTTGGGTTATTGTGTTGCTCGGGTTATTGTGTTGCTCGGGTTACTCGGGTTATTGTGTTGCTTGGGTTATAGGGTTGCTTGAGCTATATGGTTACTTGGGTTATTGGGTTAGTTGAGTTATTGAGTTCAAACCCAATAAACACAAGTAACCCAAGTAACTCAAGCAACACTAATCAGTCTCCAGCCACCTGTTGATTTCCTCAAGGTCTTCCTGGCTTAGCGTCCCGGCGGCCTTCTGAAGGCGAAGGCCGTTCAGTATGTATTCATACTGGGATCTGGAGTAATCCTTCTTCGCGGAATAAAGGTCCCTTTCAGCGTCAACAACGGAAAGGCTCGGGAAAAGCCCTGACTTGAATCCTTCCTTTTTGGCCTCCAGGGCGATCTGGTATGAGACCATTGATTGCATAAGGGCATCGGTGTTGGTTATGGCGCTCTTTACGCCCAGGAATGCTGCCCTTGCCTCACGTTTGGCCAGGCGGACCTCCTTTTCCAGGTCCTTTCTTGCTGCGTCTGCAAGCTTCTTTGCCTCACGCACCCTGGAGCTGACTGAGCCCCCCTGATAGATCGGGATATTAAGCTGGAGTATTGCCTCCCTTGTCGAAAGATCGCTGTCTCCTCCGTAAAGAGATCCACCTTCGGTGTCCCTGTTGTAGGTGCCTACAAGGTTGAGGGTTGGGTAACGTTCGCCCTTCTGCCTTTCAACCTCCTTCTCAGCGACAAGGACCTTCTGCTCCATCACCTTAATATGGAGATTCTGTGTCCTGGCAGCCTCTTCCCATGCATCTGCGGTATCCGGGTCCGGTTTTACCAGCGGCATCTCGACACCGGTCAAACCGGATTGTACAACCAGTTTCGACGCGGCCGCCGAGTCCTTGATATCTCCCGTGGCCCTGGTCGTCTTCAAGCCCTTTAAACCCGAGATCTTTTTCCCTGCAATCTCTACAATCCCTTCCATGGCATCATCAAGCTCGCTTTCCGCCACTGTCCTGCTGGCCGACATGGATGCCAGGCTGGCCTTCGCATCATGAAAATCCGTTATTGGAGCAAGTCCATTGCTGTATCTCTCCTTCGCCAGCTCAAAATGCCGGGTCAGGGCATCTTCCTCCGCCTTTGCGAATCCAAGGCCGTCCTCAGCCTGGAGCGCCCCAATGTATACCTCTGCAACCCTCAGGATCAGGTCCTGTCTTGCTGCCTCAAGCTCCATATCAGAGCCTTTTACTTCTTCCTTAGCCTGTTTAAGCCTCACTATTGAAGAATATTCAAAGATTGGCTGGGTCAGGGTTAGTCCATAGCCCTTGCTTGAATAACTGGTCTTATCAACTCCATAGATCGCGATATCAGTGTCGTATATCTTCTGACTGGTGTTCTTGTAATAATAATCAGCGCTCAGCTGAGGCATCAGCCCGGATTTGGCCTGTTTAACAACCTCCTTTGACGCCTCATTTCTTGCGCCCTGTCCCTGAAATGCAGGATCATTTTCAAGGGCAAGATTATACACATCCATGAGATTTTCTGCCCCTGCAGGCTGAACCGCCACAAAAAATGCGATGAGAAACATCACAGGCAATACAATGTATTTATTACAATTTTTTATTAATGAAAAAACGCTAGAAGAAAAAATAGAAAGGAATAAACTAGTCATGGCACAACACTCCTGTAAAAGTTTCGCAACGGTCCAGATAATCAGATAATTCAGGTTTTTCGTACTTCCAGGGCTGGAAAACGCAGCCTTGAGGCCTTTTTCCATTCATGCAGACAATGTCTCCGGATATGGGTATCCATTCAAAACATTTATGATTGAAATCAAATAATTAATCAAGCATTTTTATTTTATAAAATTAATAAATTAAGGTAGATTATTATAACATATTCAAGCAGTCAGAGGGAGAGAAAATTTATTGTTAAACTGTTGATAAATTTATAATCTTAACCGGTGCAGTTTCGCATTAATGAATTCGGCTACAGGCATGCCTAGACTTTTTTCTCAGCCGTAATAAGCATAAAAGGGGTTTCAAGGACGATCTTTTCAATCTTAATATTCTTAAAGCCTATCCGGGTCAGCTGCTCCTGATACCTTTCAGGCATGCGGAATGACCGGAAAAAGAGAAGGAAAGGGATTATCGAGAAGGGCGCTGTTCCCCTTTGAAGCTCAAGGGGCAGCCTTTCAAATATGAGAATGGTTCCACCCGGCGCAAGTGCATTTGCCGCCCTTTCGATCAGGACGCCTGCCTCCCTGTCGGGCCAGTCATGGAGCATGGATTTAAAGGTTATCAGGTCAAAGCCAGCCGGCACAGGGTCAGACAGGGCATCCCCTTTTAAAAAGCTTATCCTTTCCGCCTCAGGCTCACGGGAAACATGATCCTCTCCTATATCACAGACAAGCGGAAGGTCATAGACAGTTGCGTCAACACCAGGAAATTTCCTGCAGATCCTGAGGGCAAATTCGCCGCTGTTGCCGCCTATATCCAGGATTCTGGTGTGCCTGCTGAAATCATAATATTTCATGCAGACCATCGCCTCATGCCTTGTGAGGGCGGTCGTATATCCCATCCACCTCTTTACAAGTTCATAGTTTTGCGGGGTCCGTTCAAAACACCTGCCGTAGGAAAACAGCTTGAAAGTCCTGGACCTTGAAAAGAATTCATCGGGCGACCTGATCATTGCGGTAAAAAGGTCCGTAAAGTCTGCTGCTACAAGATTCGCGAAATCCAGCTTTGCCTTCATAAGGTCGATATACGGCAGGGCCTTGATAAAGCCTGAGCTGAGAATGATCTCCCCCTGATCTTCTTCAACTACCCTGTTTGCCCTGAGGAGATCAACGATCAGGCCAAGGCCCTGCCGATCCAGTTTGAACACAGACAGAAGCTCCTCAAAGTCCGTGTGCCTGGTCTTGACAAGATAGTCAATAATGCCAAGTTCAAAGGCCGTTCCAAGCGCCCTGGACTCAACAGCGCCTTTCATGAATTCATCGACGCGAAGATAATCGAACACATTACTGTTATCGGACATTGAAGGACCTGAACCTGTTATTAAATTTCTTAATCAGAAAAACCCGTAGTAGCCGCTCTTAAGGACAACAAGCCTGTCCTCTTCCATCCTGTAATCAAAGCCCACATCATATAGCATGTGATCCAGAATCCCCCTGTTCTCCTCGGCAAAGGAGACAATGGCCCCCGGATAGCCCATCCTTTTCAGAAAAAATATCAGCTGGTCAATGTTGATGCCGGAAAAGTATATGCTGTCGTTGCACTGCTTATTGGCAATGACAATGACCCTGCATCTCTTCAGCTCCGGCAGCATGACACGGTCTATCCCGATCTTTGTGAAGTCCACCCAGCCTGAACACACTGCCTTGGCTGTGATATCCTCCATCTCCTTTTCGGCGTCAAAGAAGAAATAGAAATTCTCCAGCCTGGTCTCCGTCTTCTTCAGGGAATAGCATATGCCGGAAGAAACAGTGCTGCCCGGGTTGCCTATGTACATGTGTATCTCATCCAGCTCCCCTTCACCCGAAAGGGTCCCTGCATGGAGATCTATGGAAAACATAAAGTAGTGAAGGGACTCGCTGTAGGGGACCCCGCACCTGATAAAGGGCCTTATCACCTCAAGGAGCCTGGTGATCGACCTTTCCCGCTCCCTTCTCCTGTAGTCATAAAAATACAGTTCCCAGCGCATGTCACCGCCGATCAGCTTTGCACCCCATACGGTCTGGAATTCGCCCATGCCCTGCCTGACAGACTCCGCAAGGGCATAATACCGCTCATCAAGGCCCATGCAGTCAAAGGAGTTAAAGAGGAGATTTATTGATCTGAATTTATTCTCCCATGATACGGCCGGCCGGTATTCCCACAGGCAGAAATCGTTGAAGACGTCCTTCGGTGTGGTATATTCCAATCGATCCATTTTTATCCTTGGTCAGATTAAACGTGGACTTCCAGATTATATTTTAACCTGAAAATTGCATATAAAATTTCCTCATCCTGTCATGGGGAGGTCGGGCCTGCCGCGCCGCAGCTTTAGCGAAGGCTGGACGGGGTCTCATCACTGAAGAGACCCCACCTTAATCCTCCCCTGACAGGGGAGGGAAATCAGCACCGGCCGTTATACCCGTATATTAACAGGCTATTCGATTACCGGGGAGAGGAACTGCCTCTCATCCCCAAACTTGTTAATGTATGCCCTTGACAGACCCCAGCATGTCTTGCTGCCGCACCTGTCCCTGTGTACGCAGGTCCCGAACCCGGATCGGCTGAACTTCTCCCAAAAGCCTTCAGGAAGCGAGGCAGCAGGGAAGAAGCTATCCAGGACAAACTGGCCGGCATTTATACATTCAGGAAATCCCTTGAGCACAAAAGGCCTCTCGACAGGCTCAATGACCTGGCTCAGTTCCCCAAGCAGGACAAAAAGATCATTAATGGACACAATGAGGTCTCCCGTGTCCGACTCCTCCATCGGAAAAAAATTCCACAGGTGCGTCTCGCTGATCCGCTCGCTCAGCAGGGATTCCATGAGACCAGGGATGTCATTGCGATTGATTTTTGAAAGCACGGTATTGCTGACGACATTGACATCATATGCCTCAAGGTTCCTGATGCCGTTCATTGTCTCTCTGAATGAACCCCTTACCCTTGTCATGGCATCATGGATATGTTCGGTGCCGTATATGCTCACAAAAAATTCATTGACCCCGAGGTCAATAATGCGCTTCAGATATTCTCTGTCTCCCAGTCTGCGTCCGTTGGTCTGTATCTGGATCGTTCTGAAACACCCCAGGGATGAGGCAAAACCGATATATCTTTCAAGGTCATCAAAGATTGTGACCTCTGCACCGGACAGGATAAGTCCTTCAAAAATCCCCCTGTCTCTTGCCTCCGTCAGTATGCCTTTAAAATTTTCAAAGCCTGCAGGGGACAGGCTCCCTCTCATGCCTGACAGCATGCAGGTTATGCAGTTATTGTTGCAGCCAAACCAGACAGGGATAACAAGATATCTTTTCAGATCCAGCCGGCCCTGAGTCATGATTTTACCATGGGTATCCGGGAGCTGCCCTTCACCCCGAAATAAACGGTCATGAAATCCCTTCCATGCCTGTCAACGCCCCCGGAAAGATGCCCGAATATCCTATTCCTGACAGGTTCATACAGGGCATTGAATTTTTCCACCGGTATCGAATAATAACTGCATATCCTTTCGAACAGGGGATAGAGCTCAGTCATCCTGCGGTTGGCCCTGTAGATGTTCAGATCGAATGAGCTTCGGGGGTTGTCCCTTTCACCTGCCTCAAAATACAGCATCTCATGGCATCCGACCTTTTCATAGGCCGATTTCAGAAAACCTTCGGCGATCTCTGCCGGTATCCTTACAAGCCCTGGATGATATATTCCGCGCACCCTCTCCATGATCTCTTGTACCGTAAACAGGGGAAAACAGGTATAGTCCGTCCTTGCGCATCTGGTATTGTCTTCAGCGTCCCATTTAAACCCCTGATGCACAAGAAAAGGTTTTGTGTTATCCGGCGTTACCTCATCAAAACGCGATCCGAATTCCAGGTATGCCTTGTAAAGACGGTTCGCGCCCTCCCCCTCAAAACCGAACAGGATAATGTTGGCCAGGGAAACATTATCCCTGAATGCCTCCTGGTGGCCTGAGGGCATGCCCAGGGCATTGCATACATCAAGTATCCTCGCATTCCGTTCTCCTGATACATCATCCCTTTTAAACCCCATCAGGAACCGGTCAGCCAGGATGGATCCCTTAAAGAACTTGAATGAACGTTCAATGCCGATCTTGACATCCAATCCCTTTACAAGCTCAAACATCCTGCCCGCCTTTTCATCCGTAATCTCCGGTCTTGCAGGAATCTGAGTGGGCGGCATGGCGAAGGGAGTACGGTCCTGAGGCATAGGATATTCGGGCCTGACCGTGCCATACTCCCTCTCATGGGATCTGACGGTGCTTTCAAGTAAAACGGCCAGGCGTTTTGCGACAAACGGGCTGAGCATGATCCTGTTGGTGACCCTGACATCCGCCTCATTGCCAGGACCCGCTCCGGTGTCGGCAGCGCCGAATAAAAGCCCTATCTCCTCGCGCACCGCTGTTGCCCGAAATGCATTGACGTAGGCGCTTCGTATGCCCGTGTCATTGTATATTATCTTTCTTTTTTCCATTGTGAATCATTACTGTCCAAAACAATTTTAAACCATTATATGAAGTCTTTAAGGAAAAAGATTAATATCTCGTCATGCCCGAAAAGCATGCCCCTGCGAAGGCAGGGGGCGGGCATCCAGTGGTT
>JBFYXR010000333.1:0-9330 GCA_041310455.1 Desulfobacteraceae bacterium
GGGCTCCCCCATGATCGGTTGCCGGAGGTGCAGAACCGCCGCTCGCCTTCATGATAGCCTCTCTGCCGTTATTGGCAGCAATATATTCCCGCAAAGACACCTTCCCGTCTTTGTCGGCATCCACCTCAAACTGCGGCGATGACGCGGTAAACTCGGTCTTGATGATAACAAGGTCTTTGTCGGTATCAATCATCTTGATGAAAAGATTATCATAGGTATGCTGACTCAGACCTGATGCAAGCCATTCCTCTTTGGCGACCTTGCCGTCATGGTTTGTATCCAGCGCATCAAATACCGGACCATAGTCAAACTTGGCCGGGACATTGTGGTTGGGAGCAGCGGCGCCTGATGCCTGTCCCTGTGGCCCGCCCTGCCCCAGAGCTGCGCCGGCAAACGCCAGACAGGTGATTGTGATCCCGATGATTTTTTTAATATGCATTTTATCCTCCAAAATAATAATCAGATTCTAAAAATCCTTTCCGCATTGAGGTGGTAGATTTTTTCTTTGTCGCCGTCGCTTAAAGGCGCTGATTCAATTAACTGCACTGCCTCCTTGAATAACCAGGACATAGCCCGGAAGATATTATAAAAGGCACAGGATCATCGAAGAAATTTATCCCTCAAATCACATACTGCTTTCCAGCGATGCCTTGAGCATAATGACCTGCATCTCCGATGGAAGAGTAGTTTTCGTGTATTCCAACTCGCTTGTTTTATTCGAATAATCGACAAAGCCCTTCAGATTGCTCACTTGATTCACGCTGGTGTGATGGCAGGGCAAAACCACCTTTGGTTTCAGTTGATCGAGAAGTCCGGTTGCCCAATTGCCCCACGGTGTTATCAGGATATCCACCCTGCCTGTCTCTTTATATTGTTCATCATTAAGCACCGGCTGCCCATAGTCTCCTAAATGGACAATCCTGATTCCATCTACCTCCATGCAAATAATCTCATTGAGACCGCGTCCTCCCTCACCATAATTATCATGATAGCTTGAGACGCCATTGAATTTAACGCCCTTGATCTCTACCGGTGCACCTCCCGTATAAAGCCTCGGCACCCCTTTGATAGCATATATATAACTATGGTCAAAGTGTCCGTGAGACAGGGAGATAACATCAGCATATTCCTCGATTCCGGGTCGGATCGGATTTCCACCCGGAGGCGGATCATCGGGTATGTAAAGGTGAAAGAAAGGATCCGTTACGATTCTGGTTCCTTTTTCTGACTCAATAACAAAGCATGAGACGTTTACCCATTTTATCTTCATATCGTTTACCCTCCTTTGGAAAGCATATTGGAAAAATTAGTTAGAACTCATCCGAAAACACCTCTTTTCGGATTCACGCTGCTAGTAAACAAATCTGGGAACCATAACTGTTGTCTCAGATGAAAGCTCTGGTGAAGGAGAAGTAATCCTTACGCGTTTCGTCTTTTCATCTAATGCAAATTCCAACAAGCTTGAGCTCACATTGGTATCGGACCTTAGGACATGCTTCTTATCCTTAAGGAACTCGTCAACATACGCCCAGGAAGGGTTGTCATACCGCTCGCTTCGATACTTCATCGGAAGGACAACTCTTGGATTTATTCTACTGCAGACATCATTGGCATCGGCGACAGGCAGCGTTTCGGCCCCGCCAACCGGCACCATCAATATGTCCACCTTGCCGATCTGCTTGACCTGCTCATCGGACAGCCTGTGCCCCAGTGCCCCCAGATGGCATATCTTAATGCCGTCAACCTCAAAGCATATGATTATATTCTGGGCGGCCTTCAGTATCGGCTCCGTCATATCCAGGTGTTTGCTGGCAATCCCTCTGAATGTGATGCCGTGAAGTTCCGTTGGCTCTGTTATCTTATAGATATACGGGGTGCCTCCGACTGAAGAGACATAGCAGTGTGAATAATGCCCGCAGCTTACCGTCACTACATCGGCAGGCTCTTTTCTCAACTCGCTGTGGAGCATTTTATATCCCTTAACCTTCATCGGCTGGTACATAGAGCCGTTGGCGAGGAAGGGATCGGTTATAATCCTGGTCCCGTTGCTCGATATAATCACAAAACAGGATACTCCATAGTATTCAATAGTAATCCTATTTTTAAACCTGCCTATTGCATAATCAGGATTTGCCATGGCATTCGCTTCTGTAGGGACGAGCCCCCCGATGTTTTCCCCCAGCGGTTTCTTGAATGACAATATTGAAGCGCCGCTGAAGGCTGATAACGCAAATAATTGTTTAAAAAATCTCCTTCTCGATTTCCTGTCTGCCATTATTACCTCCTCCTCTTATAATGATTGGACACATGTTTAAACTGATGCGGACCGTCAAATTCATTCGAACAGATGACCATGCCAATTCAATTATTGACTCCTGTTTATCTCATTACAGATTGGTTTCCATCGATTGCTTGAGCATGATAATCTCCATCTCGGATGGAAGCGTTTTCTTTGTATATTCAAGCTCGCTTGTTTTATTAGTGTAATCTTTAAACCCCTTAAAGCTCCTCATGTAATCATCAATGCGGGCATGATGCATCGGGAAGACGACCTTTGGTTTCAGTTGTTCGAAAAGCGCCTGAACCCACTCACCCCACGCGGTCATTAAGATATCCACCCTGCCCAAGGCCACAACCTGTTCGTCATAAAGCCTCTTCTGCCCATAGTCGCCGGTATGCATGATTCTAAGGCCGTCAGCCTCAATCACGTTGAGAGTAACGAAACCATGGTGGTTATGGCCCACAGGGTCATGATAGGCAGTGACGCCGCTGAACTTGACTCCTTTATATTCTCTCGGTGGCCCTCCCGTATAGAGCTTGGGCACACCTTTGATATTGCCGGCCCCTACATAACTGTGGTCAAAGTGTCCATGAGAGAGAGTGACAACATCGGCGTACTCTCCGATCGCTGGGCGATTTTTTTCAAAATTCGGGGGCAGGGGCAGAAGCTGGGGTTTGTAATTGTATGCGAAAGGGTCTGTTATGACTTTGGTCCCTTTTTCTGTTGTAATCATGAAACTGGAGACGTTAAACCATTTTATCTTCATATCTTTTAAACCTCCTTTATAAGGTCAATTGGAAAAATTATTTAAAGTTTAAACTCATTTTCAACCTTGACGCCGATAGCCATCAGAAATAACCGGTCAACCTGCGCTAGCGGGGATAATCCGGCGCAATAATCTGGGTCTCAGATGGAAGCTCGGCTAATGTGAATGAAAGCTGGTTGAAACCTTTCGGCTCTAACTTTAAGACATTTTTCTTATCCTTCAGGAAGTCATCAAGAGTTGCCCAGGCTGGAAAAACGCACCGCTCGCTTCGGTAGTGCATCGGTATTATGACTTTGGGATTTATTTGATTGCATACTTCATAGGCATCCTTTGCAGGCAATGTGCTGACTCCCCCTACCGGCACCATCAGGATATCAACCTTGCCGATCTTCTTTACCTGCTCATCGGATAGCTTGTGCCCCAGTGCGCCCAGATGACAGAACTTAATTTTATCGACCTCAAAACACATTACGATATTATCGCCAGGGTCCTGCTCTGCAAGTTCACTCATGGTCAGATGACGGGTTGCAACACCCCTGAACGTGATGCCGTTAAGCTCTGTCGGTTCTGTTATCTGATAAATGTAGGGCATTCCTCCCACTGCCCATACATAACAGTGGGCATAGTGACCGCAGCTGACTGTTACCACGTCAGCCGGCTCTTTATTCAATTCGCTGTGGAGCACCTCCAGGTCGGCAAAGAACGGGTCCATGATAATCCTGGTTCCATTGCTTGCGGTGATAAGGAAACAGGACATACCAAAGTAGTCAATCTTCAACCTGCCCTTGGAAATCGGCATTGCATAATCAGGGTTGATCATAGCATTTGCCTCTTGCGGTCCGAATTTAACGGTGTTAGATCCTTCATTCCTGTGGAATGATAAAAATGAGCTCCCGCCGAAGGCTGATAATGCGAATAATTGTTTAAAAAATCTTCTCCTGGGATTTCCAGCCATAATTTTCTCCTCCTTTTTTGGATGAATCCTGAATCGATCCGGAATCTTTACCTGTGATGTCTATAATTTAAACAGCTTCTCCGCGTTGAGGTGACAGATCTTCTCTCTGTCGCTGTTGCTTATGGGCGCTGAATCAATAAAATCCACATGCTGCTTGATTGATTCATAGGGGTAATCCGTGGCGAACATGATCCTGTCCGCCCCGATCTCGGCGATAAGAAAATTCAACAGGGTCGGAGAACACTGGCTACTGGTTGAAACATAAAAATGATCTTTAAAATACTGGCTGAATTTTTTGGGCCTGTCGGGATATCTCCACCGTCCATCCAGCCGATTCAGCCAGAATGGCAGTGATTCGCCTGCGTGTCCGAGTATAAGCTGCAGGTTAGGATATTTATCCAGAAGATTGCCGTTGACTAGTCGCATAACCTCGGGAACGATATGCAAACCCGAATCTTCAGTGGATGGTCCATCGGCGTGAAGATAAAACGGGACATTCAGCTTTGCCAGCCTCTCAAATATAACCTCATATTGCTGATCCGAAAGCCATCTTTCCGGAGTGTTTATATTTACCATAGCGCCCTTGAATCCGAGTTTTGTAACAGCCCGCTCTAATTCATCAGCTGCAACCGCCGGGTCCTGAAGAGGAATGCAGCAGAAGCCGGCAAACCTTTTAGGATATTTTTTTATTGTCTCGGAAAGCTGATCATTTACCATCCTGGCTGTGCTGATCGCATCTTCGGTCTTAAACACATCAAGTCCAGGATAGGATAAAGAAAGCATCTGCATATCAATGCCGCATTCATCCATCTCCTTGATTCTTCCCTCTCCAATGTCAATTACCTTAGCCGCAGCGGAGGGCGCACCTCCCCCTTTGTGATCTGTTTTAGAGCTTAATAACGCTAGGTATTCTTTTGTATGAAAATGCTCTTCTACCGCAATCTTTTTCACCTTGGCGCCGCTCTTAACCTGGGCCTTTGCTGATTCTATTTTTCCGATTGTGAATCCACCGCCCTTATTGAGTGAGAGAGTCGAACCGGTTGCAAATGCCGACACGGATAGTAGATATTTCAAAAAATATCTTCTTTCGTTTTTCCTTTCCATGATTATTATTCTCCTGTTTAATTAATGAATTAATACTAAGCCTTCTTTGGCAGTTTTACAGTGGCGAAACCCTCTTGCACAATATACTTGTCGAAGGTCTCACACCACCATACAAGCTTGACGAAATATTCATTGTCCTTCTGGTATTTGCCGGTTACATAGCCCCTGTTTGTTATGATGTCGCCCTCCAGGGGGTGAGCCTCTGCGCACTTCCCTTTCAAGAATGGGACCTTATCCAGATACGGGAGCTGGTCAAACAAAGCCGGTATATCCTGTTGTGGAATAGGGGGTATTACTGACTCGGGATATCCCGGCGGCTTGGCCATGATGTCCCAGCCCATTCTCTCTATCCACCCGTTGTCGCCAATCCAGTTGTAAAGCATAATGGCGGCCCACTTTGCGCAGAAGGAATTTTGTACAACTGAGCGTCCGTCCCGGTTTGCCTGCTCTACCTCTGCCTTGTGATTGGGATCGTTATCCACCCCTTTTTCCAAATGCTCCGGCGGGACGTAAATGCCCTGATTGTTTTTCACCAATGTTTTAAAGGCGGCCGGGTCCAATATATTCTTCTTGAGGTCGGTGGCCCATTGAGGCATGGTAAACATCATGTTCACGGTTATATCCGCGAGGATAGGGGAGTTTGTGAGGGGATCCGGCTGATCTCCGACCTTTACGTCATCCCAATACAGCGGTGTGGAACCGCGGCGTTTCTCTTTTTTCCACATGCCGATTATGGTGTCCCAGTCCTTATCCGTGTATTGGTAGATCGGACGCTGATGCCACCAGTCCGGGCTCTCCCAGGCGCGGATTTTGAATCTCTTCGATTTGTCCTTACGACGGCGGAAGCTCTCTGTGAGGACATTGGCGCCCTCTCCCACCAGTTCGCCCTTCTGGTTGAATACCCTCCCTGTGCCGCTCAGGACAAATGTGCGGTATTTGCAGCCTGCCGCCGGAGTGATGTCTCTATAATGCTGCTGATCGACGACGGAGTAAAGGGTATCGCCCTCATAAACCGGCTTATAAATATTCGTGGCGCCATTCCACCGGCTGACCACCATGTAGTCGCCGACACCTGCTGGCATGGGCGGCATAAATTCATCTACAACAACTACGGGTGGAACGATCGGCTTGCCGTATTTGGTCTTCCTGGCGTATTCCTCGTCTTTAAACAATGGGTTTTCGCCCCCAAAGTTGTTGACGACCTTCATCCTTTCTTCGTGAGTAACCTGGCCTCGGACGTTAGCCCCGTGCTTCCAATCATCTTTTTTTATCAGGTCGGCAAAGGCAAGCTTGCCCCTGCTGCTGATCTGGTCGAGCTGGGCCTGGAAATCTTTGAGAATCTTCTGGTCATCCGCATCATATACGCCTGGCTTAAAAGTCTCCCACTCATCGCCGTCCGCCAGATGCATATCTGCCGGGACTCCTGATTGAGCCCATGACCACCTTCCCAAAAGCCCCGTGCTGCCCACGCCAGCAACCGCTGCGCTTTGCCCAAGAAGCTTGAGAAAGTCTCTTCTGCTGCTATTTTTCCGCAACACTCTCATTTTTCCCTCCTTATTTAAACTCAATGTTAATACTTACCTGCCGTACGGTTTTTTTTGATTTTTTATACCTGTTTGTCAAGAAAATAGTTTTTTTATGCGGAGGTCTTCCCTCTGGTTACGAGGAAAAGAAGGATTCAGACAAGATCCGCCTTGCAGCAGGATCGTCCCGGCCGGAGATATCAAGGGGTCAGCAGAAATGCTGACCCCTTTTATTGGTGGTTCTTTTGGTTGACGTTGATAGATTTGTTCTGATAACAGATCCACAAGATGGGCAGCAGGGAAGGTGTTTTAAGCCAGGTGCTTTTGCAGATTGTCGCCTGCCTGTAATTTGATCCTACAGAAGGGAAAGACTTTAGTTCCGCTTTTAAAAGGATCAGGATAAATGGGGAAATGATTAATTGTCCCTTTAGTCCTGAATATAGCAATCTTGTGCGGACTGCTTTACCCGGCGCAGTATTGTGTAGGGCATTAATTCCTGATTTGAGAAAATGGATTGGGAGTTGTTGGCGCACTCGGTCCGGGTTCCGTCGGTTGCTTCAAGTATCTGTGGCATGGTCACGGTTGATAATTCGCCGTCAGGGCTGAGTGTCTCAAGGGTTTCCCCGGCCATGATGTTATTCCTTACCCTTATGACGCATCTGCCGTCTATACTTTCCTCTGTGATGTTTCCAACAAGGATTGTGTCTGAAACAGAATCTGCCACATTAAAATCATAGTCCTCAGGCCTGATGGAGCCCTTCATGAAACCTGTTGAAAAGCCCCTGTTGGGAATCCTGTTCAGAAGCCTGAGCGCCTCTTCAGTTGAAAATTTCCTGCCATCCAGGACCTGCCTGTAAAAGGATACAACCGTGGCGATATAGTGGATGGTCTTCATCCTTCCTTCTATTTTGATGGAATCCACGCCTGCCTCTTTCAGTGCGGTGACGAACTCAAAAAGGGCCAGGTCCTTTGAGTTGAAGAGATACAGCCCCCTCTCATCCTCAAAGACAGGCATGTATTTACCTGGCCTTGTCTCTTCCATCAGGAAATATCTCCACCTGCACGGGTGCTTGCATTCGCCTCTGTTGGCGCCATGTCCCGTCAGATAGTCACTGATAGCACAGCGCCCGGAATAGGAGAAGCACACTGCCCCGTGTACAAACACCTCTGTTTCAATAAGCCCCCTGACATTTGCCTGTATATCCTTTATCCGTTCAAGGGAAAGTTCCCTTGCCAGGTTGACCCTCTTTGCGCCCAGTTCTTTGTAGGCCATAACTGCCTGCCGGCTTGTGGTGTTGGCCTGGGTGCTAATATGGAGAGGCACATGAATTTTATTCTTTTTCAGCTCATTGAAAACCCCAAGGTCTGAAACGATAAATGCATCAGCCCCCATCTCATCTAGTTTTCTGGCCGTATCCAGAATGCGGTCATATTCATCGGAAAAGGGATAGATATTGAAGGTGACATAGCCTTTTTTGCCCCTGGCATGCAGGAATGAAAGGCCCTCCGCCGCATCTTCAAATGTGAAATTCCCGGCAAAGTTTCGGAGCGAGCCGAATTCCATGCCGAAATAAACCGCATCGGCCCCGTAAACGACCGCCCATTTAAGTTTTTCAAGTGTGCCCGCAGGCGCAAGTAATTCCAATGTCTTCCTCTGCTTCTATATTATTAAAGTCTAAGGATCTTATCACGAAAACACGAAAATTAGAAAGCACGAAAAATCTATCTAACTGTTTTTATTTCGTGTTTTCATCCTTTCGTGTTTTCGTGATAAAAAAATGTTTTTGATTTTTTCTAAACGCTGAGTGCTGCCTACTGAAAGCTTTCATCCGGGAATCCCTATCCCGGATGAACTAACCGGTTGACTGAAACAAAGGGAGATGATAGAAATCCTCCTGCATATGGCTATTGATTACGATCAGTTAATGGGCGAGGCCTTGCTTGAAGCAGGCAAGGCTTTGGAAAAAGGAGAGGTCCCTGTCGGGGCAGTCCTTGCCGGACCTGAAGGGGAGATGCTTGCAAGGGGCCACAACCAGCCCATCTCTCTCAACGATCCTACAGCCCATGCAGAGATAATCGCCCTCAGAGAGGCCGCGGCCCTGTGTGAGAATGACCGCATTCCCGGCACAACCCTGGGTGTCACTATCGAGCCATGCATCATGTGCATGGGCGCATTGCTTAATGCCAGGGTCTCGCGACTGGTTTTCGGGGCCTTTGACTCCAAGGCAGGCGGCTCGGGTTCGCTCTATAACCTGGCCGAAGACACAAGGCTGAATCACAGGATTGAGGTGATATCCGGCATAAGGGAAAAGGAATGCAGGGAAATGCTTCAGGCCTTTTTCAGGGCAAGAAGGTAAATCCTTAGTTAACTTCTTAATCCGTCATTCCAGACTCCCGTCCTCCGCAGTAGCTATGCTACGGAGGGTGGATGATCCGGAAACTAAATTAGTATATTAGATTCAATCCTTCCCAGGAGTGACATAGTTGCAGATGATACCAATTTCTTCAAAGGTTATGAAGAATATAAAGCAGAAAGTAAACGGAGAGGTACCGAAGTGGTCGTAACGGGATCGACTCGAAATCGATTTGTCCCGCTAATAACGGGGCACGTGGGTTCGAATCCCACCCTCTCCGCCACTCATTTAAATCATATCAAATAGTTACACCTATTAAATCTCAAAATTGCTCCTATAAAACTACT
>JBFYXR010000334.1:0-3052 GCA_041310455.1 Desulfobacteraceae bacterium
GTATATCCCTGCAAACAGAGGCAGCACGGTGCATGAACATACGGCCAGAACGGTTCAGGATACGGATGCCACTGAGTGGGAAAGTATCTTTTTGGTTTTTGCCCCGAAATATTTAAGCACTGATGCCTGGGATACAAATACGGCAATGGCCCCTGCAATAAAAAATGCAGGGATAAGGCATGTGAGGACATGCTCCCTGGCATATTCCTGAAGCATCATAAATGCCTCAAGGCCTGATTGACGAACAGTCTCATGCGCCCATGGTATGTAGTAGGCGGCGATAAATATCAGTATTATTATTAATAATTTGTATCGTTCCTTCATTATTCCACCTCTTATGTTGCTTAATTATATTCCAATTTAAGTATTTAGTTAAAGCGAAAAATCATAGGCAACAGATATTTTCTTTTTTAATATCGGGGAGTTTATGCATCAGTTCCTTTATTTCATTCTCAGACTCAAGCCAGTGGCGAAGGTTGCCCAATAGACTCGCAACGTAAGGCGAACGGCCCCCATCAGCAGGATAATATTCAACCCACAGGCCATCCTTTTTATGTTCGACAAAACCGGCGTCTTCCAATATCTTCAAGTGTTTGGAAACGCTGGGCTGAGAAATACGGAGCGCTTCCCTCAACTCACAGACACACATGGTCCTGCGTTGAAGCATTTTAACAATCTTTACCCTGCAAGGGTCTGCCAATGCCTTCATTACCTTCACAAATTCCTTCATGCTGATGTCTCCTATATATTCCAAAATTGGAATATAGTCCTTTTTCATGGGGTGTCAATAATAAATATTATCATAACCTTTGAAAATTCTTGACCAATATGCGAAAAAGAGCTTATTCTTTCCAAGCTTTTCAAATATGCGTAATAATCATAAGGGTTCCATTCTCACTTTATAAAAATAAGTGCATGATGAAGGTGACATTGATTAATTTCTTATTGATGACCCCGTCAGCACTTTATATCGTGACCTTAGCTATCAAAGTTAACAGGAATATGCTTGCATCGTAACTAAAATGGATAGTGGGACGTGGCTAAAGAAAGCAATCTAACCGGCATTAAGAGTTGGCCCAGGGATGATCGTCCCAGGGAGAAGCTCCTTAAAAAGGGCGTTTTCACACTAAGCAATTCAGAGCTTCTGGCGATCCTTTTACGCACAGGTGTTGCAGGCAACAGCGCCCTTGATCTGGCACGTCTGATTATTGAAAGGTTTGGGACCTTTCGTAACATGAGCCATACGGACATGCGCGAGTGGAAGAAATTTAAAGGGCTTGGTCCGGCAAAGATTGCGCAAATCATGGCTGCGCTGGAAATCGGGCGGCGTTTCCGTGAAGATGAAGTAATCAGTGTCAAACAAAAGATTGCCTCTGCACATGATGTTGTAAATATCATCATGCCGCATGTGCGCGACCTCAAGACTGAAGTATTTAAAGTTGTCTATCTCAACAGCAACAATCAGATCATTGATATCAGCGATGCCGCCACAGGCACGGTCAACCATGCCATGCCGATTGTAAGGGAGATCATCCATTCAGCCCTCCAAAAATTTGCCGCGGAGATCATTTGTGTCCATAACCACCCGAGCGCTAATGTCTCGCCCAGCCCGGAAGATAAAAAATTTACCGGTGAACTTTCAGCTGCCGGGAAGATCATGGGTATCAAGGTGCTGGATCATATCATTATTGGCGGCGACACATTTTACAGCTTTGCCGATGATGGAATGCTGGAGTAGATATGCCTAATCAAAACCCGGAACAGATAGCACGAGATAACATCGACAGGCAGCTGGCTGACTGCGGCTGGATCGTTCAGAAGAAGAAGCATATCAACCTGATTGCCGGGCCGGGTGTAGCCGTCACGGAATACCAGACAGAGATCGGGCGTGCGGATTATGCCCTGTTTGTAGACGGCAGACCCGTTGGTGTGATTGAGGCCAAAGAGGAAGAAGAGGGCGTTCGATTAACGGTTCATGAAGATCAATCCAAGGATTATGCCGACAGCAAATTAAAATACCTTAATAATGACCCCCTGCCCTTTGTCTATGAAAGCACAGGCATGTTGACAAGGTTTACCGACTATCGTGACCCCAAACCCCGTTCCAGACCCATCTTCACCTTTCACCGGCCTGAGACATTTCGCGATCTGTTAAAACAAAGCGCCACCTTAAGGCATCGAATCTCGGACATCCCTGTCCTGAAAACGGCCGGGCTAAGGGATTGTCAGGTTATTGCCATCAATAACCTGGAAGGGTCCTTTCGCAAGAATCATCCCAGGGCGCTTATACAGATGGCAACCGGATCGGGGAAGACCTTCACGGCCATCACGGCTATTTATCGTCTGCTCACTTACGCCAAGGCCAGGCGGGTGTTGTTTCTGGTGGATACTAAAAACCTGGGCGAGCAGGCCGAGCAGGAGTTCATGGCCTATATGCCCAATGACGATAACCGCAAGTTTTCCGAATTATATGGCGTGCATCGTCTGAAATCAAGCTTCGTGCCGACCGACAATCAGATCTACATCAGCACCATTCAGCGCTTGTACGCTATCCTGAAAGGTGAAGAACTGGATGAAAAGGCAGAAGATACAAACCCCGGTGAGATAAAATGGGAAAAACGCCAGCCCATGCCGGTGGTATACAACCCCAAACTGCCTGCCGAGTTCTTCGATTTTGTTGTGATAGACGAATGCCATCGCAGCATCTATAACCTCTGGAAACAGGTGCTCGATTATTTTGATGCCTTTTTGATCGGGCTTACGGCCACACCCGACAACCGCACCTTTGGATTTTTCAACCAGAACATAGTCAGCGAATATACCCATGAGGAGGCTGTTACCGACGGTGTGAATGTGGGCAGCGATGTCTATCTGATTGAAACGCAGATCACCCAAGGGGGCGGCAAGGTCTGGAAAGGCCAGTATGTGGATCACCGGGAAAAGCTTACCCGCAAAAAACGCTGGGCACAGTTGGATGAGGATGTTGTTTATTCCCAATAACAGCTCGACGATAAAGTCGTCAACCCCAACCAGATCCGCACCGTCATCCGCG
>JBFYXR010000335.1:0-2940 GCA_041310455.1 Desulfobacteraceae bacterium
TATTCCCTGCAGCCTGATATTGCGTCAGTTTTTATTATTCGTCATCTGTCCTCGCCGAATTTTTCGTCAAAAAGCCTTGTCATTTCATCCAGCAGCGCCTCAGAGTCTTCGCCTACGGCCCTTGCATATAATTCCGTTCCCTTGGGGCAGTTCAGGGTGAGGATTGCCAGTATGCTGTCGCCCTCAACCTCTTCATGGCCGTCCTTTTTAAAATATAATTTTGAATTATACCTGCCCGCCAGTTCAACTATTCTTGCAGAGGATCGCGCATGGATGCCAAGGTCGTTAATGATTTTGAGTTTTCTTTTATGCTCCATATTGTCGAATTATATTAATATTAATATTATTATTCAACAGTTAACTATAAAGTTTTTAAAATTGCGGCCATTTTCAATGATTCAGCTCTTTCATGACGTTCAGGCATTCCCTGTAAACAATCCGGTAGTTAATGTCCAGTTCCATGGACAACTTTGTGGCTATCTCCCTGGCCCCTGCCGCCTTTCCGCTTAACAATTCGCCGATCCTTTCCCGTAGATCAATGTCCGGGAGATCATCGTTTTCACTGCCTTCCAGCATGACTGTAAATTCCCCCCTGACCCTGTCCTCATCCATGCCCTGCAATATCTCGGAAATGCTCCCCCTTTTTATCTCTTCATAGATCTTTGTCAGTTCCCTTAACAGGGCTATCCGGCGGTCTCCGAAGATCTCCTTCAGATCTTTCAGGAGCTCGACAATCCGATGTGGCGCCTCGTACAGGACCATGGTCCTCTTTTCATTGACCAGTTCCTTCAGGTATTTTCGCCTTTTTCCCTGCCTGTTGGGAAGGAACCCCAGAAAGACAAACCTGTCAACCTTAAGGCCGCACGCGGAAAGGGCCGCTGCCAGGGCTGAAGGCCCCGGTATCGGCGAAACCCTGATGCCCTCTTCATGGGCCGTGTTTATGAGCAGTGATCCCGGGTCCGAGATTGCCGGCGTGCCTGCGCTTGTGACAAGGGCAATATCCGATCCGGCCTTCAGATCCTCCACCAGCCCGGGACTTTTTGCAGCGCTGTTATGCTGGTTATAGCCTGTTATTTTTGCCCTGATGCCATAATGACTGCACAAACGCCTGGTATGGTTGGGCTCTTCGGCTGCGATCAGATCCACTTCCTTTAAAATCCTCAAGGCCCGGAGGGTTAAGTCTTCAAGGTTTCCTATGGGAGTGGCAACAACGTAAAGGGTGCCAGGGTGTTGTCCTCCAGGTGTATTGTCTGTGCCTTCTTTTTTCATCTTAACCCCACATTGATCCTGGCTTACCCAACTTCTCTCACCCTCTTAGGGGGAGATTAAGAGGGGGTCTTGAAACAGTGATTAATGAGACCCCACCTCAATCCTCCCCTAAAAGGGGAGGAAGAGTTAAGGTCAAATATGATAAAATGAAAAATCTTTATAGATATCAACAAATTCCTGTTTATGATCATTCGTGATAAGTTTTCAGCTCTTAGTCTTTAAGCCGTTAACCTTGTGCCCTGTGCCTTGCGCCTTTAACCCTTTGTTAATACGCCAGCTCAAATGCGTCTTTAATGACCTCTATCTCTTCCCTTTCGCCGGCAATACTGACGGCAATCACGTCAAATCTCGCCTTTGTATCGCAGCAGTCATTGGCCTTCATGTAGTTCAGTGCGGCCTTGGATATCTGCCGCATCTTTCGCTGGTTTACCGCCTCCTTGGCAAAACCGGTTGTGCTTCCCCTCCTGGTTTTGATCTCGATAAAGACCAGGCAGTCCCTGTCCTTTGCTATAATATCGATCTCTCCAAGGGCGCAGCGGTAGTTCTTTTCAATGCATTTGTATCCCAGGCGCTTGATCTTCTGTAGCGCCAGCCTCTCTCCCAGACTTCCCAGGTCGAGTCTTTCCTTTGTCAAATCAACTGACCCCTCTGAAGGTTTGCCTGTGAATGGGGCATGCCCCGTGTTCGCTTATGGCCCGAAGATGCCCTGCAGTCCCATAGCCTTTATGCTGAATGAAGCCATACTCCGGGAACATCGCATCATATGCGCACATTATCCGGTCCCTGTAGACCTTGGCGATGACGGACGCCGCGGATATGCAGTGACACAGCTGGTCGCCTTTAATAATGCTGTCCTGGGGGATAAGAATCGGTATCTTTTGCGTTCCATCCACGAGGAGAAATCCCGGGACAGGATCAAGTGATAAGACCGCCAGCTTCATGGCCTCAAGGGAGGCGATAAGGATATTGGATTTATCGATAGCATTGCTGGAAACGACGCCGATGCCTATTGATATCGCTGTTTCATTAATGACGGAAAAGGCGGCTTTTCTCGCCTTCCCCGTCATCTTTTTGGAGTCTTTGACGCCCTGGATGATGACACCCGGGGGCATAATTACTGCCGCCGCGACAACCGGTCCGGCCAGCGGCCCTCTGCCGGCCTCGTCAACCCCCGCGATATGATCATATCCGCGTTCCCGCCTGGTTGACTCAAAATACAGCAGGTCGTCTGGCCCGGTTCCGCCTGGGCTGGGAAAAAGAGGCAGGTTTTTGTCTGGAATACTCAATTTCTTAAAGAAGGATTTATACCCTTTTCTCTTTAATTCTTGACGCCTTCCCTTTGAGCGCCCTCATATAATACAGTCTTCCCTGGCGCACCTTCCCCCTGCTTTCGTTCTCTATCCTGTCAATCGTCGGTGAGTGAAGCGGGAATATCCTTTCTACTCCTACTCCATAGGAGATCTTTCTTACGGTAAATGTCGCGCCTGTCTTGCCGTTTCTCTTGCGGAGGACAAAGCCCTGGAAGAGCTGTATCCTTTCCTTGTCCCCTTCCTTAATACGCGCGTAGACCTTTATTGTATCCCCGGTTTTGAAATTCGGGATATCAACCCTCAACTGTTCGTTCTCTAGACTTTCAATTATTTTATTCATATCTCCTCCTGAATGCCGGCC
>JBFYXR010000337.1:0-9575 GCA_041310455.1 Desulfobacteraceae bacterium
GGAAAAGACCTGAAAGGCATTAATATCCTTATCCCGAGGGCCGCGGAGGCTAGGGAGATACTCCCGGATGAGTTGGCTAAAATGGGGGCGCATGTTGATGTGGTGGAGGCATACAGGACCGTGATGCCTGATTCCGGGGCTGAAAAGCTGGGCGGGATGCTGGAAAAGGGCGGAATAGACATGGCAACCTTTACAAGCTCTTCGACGGTCACAAATTTCATCTCCATGTTCAGGGGCCAGGAAGACAGCCTGAGACAACGGATGCAGGGTGTCGCGGTTGCCTGCATCGGACCGATAACGGCAAAGACCGCCGAGGAGCACGGATTTAAAGTAAGCGTCACTCCAAAGGAATACACCATCGAGGCGCTGACAGGGGCCATCGTCGATTATTTTTCCTCCATGCCCTCTTCCCCGGCCCGGTGATCCCGAACCTGAGAGCCCTGCTTATTGTGTATCATTCCGTCAATTTATACATTATCTTGATGTTTTTTCTTTTTAGTAATAGGATACCTGTTGTATAATCCATAATAAAAAGTGTAATAATCACATCAGGTACCGGAAAATCGTCCTTTTATCTGAAGGAGGCTGTTATGTCCTGCTATTTCAGACACATGAAAGATATCCTTGAAGAGACAGGGGTTGAGATCACCCCCGGCAACAAAAAAGATGTTGACAGGATTATCCACGGTATTATGGAAGTAGAGTACAAGAACTGCCCCCCGACCTGGAAGGCAATAAAGGAAAGGGTCATGGGGGATGAAAAGGCAAAGAGGCAGTTTATAAAGAAGCTGAAAGAAGGCTTGAAAAATATCTAATGAGAGGATGACAGGATGGGTATAATGAATATTTTGCCTGTGCTCGGGCTCACCGGCGCGATTTCAGATCAGGCTTTTGCAAGCGACATTGTAGAGCGGTTCGTTCATGCCGGGATGGTTGTTAAGATAGTCCTTATGATTCTCGTATTGTTTTCAGTCATATCCTGGGCAATCATCCTGATGAAATGGCATTTCTTCAGCAGGGCCAAAAGGGAGACCGCATATTTTCTTGACATCTTCTGGGACAACAATGACCTGGCTGCCCTTTACAAGGAGACTGACGACCTGAAATACAGCCCGATAACACAGGTTTTCAGGACCGGTTACACCGAACTGGCGCGCGTAAACAAGATGATTAATACGTCTCCTTCCACAGCAGAGACAGGGTTAAACGGTTTTTCCGACTCGATTGAAAGAGGGCTTAAGAAGGCCCAGGTCCAGCAGGGGGCCAGGCTCGACAAGGCGCTGTCCTTCCTCGCCACGACAGGAAACGTTGCGCCCTTCATAGGCCTGTTCGGGACCGTCTGGGGCATAATGGAATCCTTCAATGACATCGGCATGAAGCAGTCTGCAAGCCTCGCGGTCGTGGCTCCCGGCATCTCAGAGGCCCTTATCGCCACCGCTGTGGGCCTCGCTGCCGCCATCCCCGCCGTTATCGCGTTTAATATCTTCAACAGCAGGGCATGGGCGCTGAGGTCGGAGATGGACACGTTCGCGGCTGACTTCCTGTCCAGGGCCCAGAGATTTTACATTAAAAGGACCATTAAAGACTGATCGGATTGCCGTGCTTTTAAAAAGGAGAGCCTATTACGATGATGACTGGCAGCGGAGACAATAAGAGGTTCATGTCTGATATAAATGTCACGCCCTTTGTTGACGTTATGCTGGTTCTGTTGATCATATTCATGGTGACGGCGCCCATGATGATGCAGGGTGTGGATGTAAATCTGCCGCAGACTACCGCAAAGGAGCTAAAGACAACACAGCAGGAGGAGCCGCTCATATTGACCGTAAACAAGGACATGCAGATATCCATTGAAAAGACGGTTATAAAGCTTGAGGACCTCGGGGCAAAGCTTGAGGCAATTTTAAAATACAGGGAGGACAAGCAGGTCCTCCTGAGGGCGGACACGGATGTGCCCTATGGATTTGTTGTAAAGGTTATGGCCGCCGTAAAAAAGGCAGGCATTGAAAAGCTCGGCATGATTACCGAACCGGAGGATTAGATCCTGAAAAATGGCCGGTGATTTGGCAATAATAAACCAGGGGCAGGTGAACGGCCAGAAAATGGGCATTATGGTGGCTGTCTCGATTGTCCTTCATCTGTTTGTATTCTCAGCCGTGGTTTTTCTTCCCGCCATGACTCCATCAGGCGGAATGGATAATATTGTCTATGAGGTCGACCTGGTGCCTATGCCTTCAAACATGCAGGCAGCATCGTCCCCTGCGTCCAGGGCTGAAGAGGCAGCCTCAAAGGTCGAAACATCAGCCAAAATGATCGACGCCGGAGAAGTAAAAAAGGCCCCGGTCGAGGTGGAAAAGATCTCTATTGCCAAAAAAAAGACGGCCGTCAAAAAGCTTGAAACAGCGCCGAAGACCGAAAACAACGCGAAAACAGAGGATGCAAATCACCTCAGCCGGGCAATTTCCGATCTTAAGAAAAAATCCAGGACGGAAGAAACCCAGCAGACACACCTTGACCAGGCCATATCCAAGCTGCAGAGCAAGTTAAGCGGGACCGACTCAAGCAGCGCGGCAGCAGGAACAGGGGCTATCGGTAGTCTTTCCATGAGGATCTATCAGGCAACCGTCAAGTCCCATATAGAGGATAACTGGTCCTATCCGGCTGCCATACAGAACCGGAAAGACCTTGAGGTCACGGTCAATCTGAAGATCCGGGAAGACGGCGCTATTATGAAATATGAGTTTGTAAAAAAATCCGGGGATTCCATCTTTAATCAATCGGTTTTAAAGGCCATTGAAAGATCGAACCCTATTCCACCATTCCCCGAAGGATACGAGAAAAGCTATGATGAATTTGAGTTCAGATTTTCCCTCAAAGAACTTATGGACAACTAAACTCCCCCGGCTGCTGGGATGCATCCTGGTGAGCATATTATTCATGCAGGGAAGCGCGCATGCAAAGATATCCATAGATATAAACTCTCCCTCCATCACGCGGCTTCAGATAGCCATCCCTGATTTTATAAACCTCAGTCCCCTGAAGGGATATCCTGAGCTGGCGGCCGGCCTGCCGGAGGTTGTCTCCAGCGACCTTGACCTTAGCGGCTATTTCGTATCCATGGACAAGGCAGCCTTTATTGACCAGGATGGTCCATCCCTTACCCCCGACGGCATCCAGTTTAAAAACTGGACGGTCATCGGCGCTGAGCTGCTGCTGAAGGCGGGGTACACATGTATAGGGACAAGCAATATAGAGGTGGAAATAAGGCTTTATGATACCGTTCTTGGCAAGGAGGTGCTTGGCAAAAAATTCCTCGGCAAGCTCGATTCAACCCGCGCGCTGATGCACAGGATATCAAACGAAATCATCTCCGCTATCACCGGGACAAACGGAATGTTCCTTTCCCGGCTGGTCTTTGTAAATAACGGGACCGGCAACAAGGAGATATATTTATGCGATTTCGACGGCAAGAACGTGGAGCAGCTGACCTCCTATAACAGCATCTCCCTGCTTCCCAGGTGGTCCCCTCAGGGGGACAGGATCGTATTCAACTCATATAAAGACGGGGCGCCGATGGTGTATCTGATGGATGTGGCATCGCGGACCGCGCATGTAATTTCAGGCAGGGACGGCTCAAACATAGGCGGGGCGACCTGGCAGCCGAACAGCGACAACCTTGCCCTGACCCTCCGCAAGACCGGCAACCCCGATATATTCAAGATAGATTCGGAGGGCAGGATACTGGAGCAGTTGACCAGCCACTGGACAATTGAGACCTCACCCGCATTCTCGCCTGACGGGACTAAAATGGCCTTTGTCTCAAACCGGTCCGGCAACCCCCAGATATATGTAAAGGATTTAAGCAGCGGTGACGAAGAGAGGATCACCTTTGATCTCAAATACTGCACATCCCCGGCATGGTCGCAGACAAACAGGATAGCCTTTTCCGTCATGGAGGACGGCTATATTAATATATATACGATAAATCCTGACGGCAGCAACATGAAGAGGCTGACGGAGGACGACGGGAACAATGAGGACCCCTGCTGGTCACCCGACGGCAGATACCTGGTATTCAGTTCCAGCAGGGACGGGGGCGGATATCACCTCTATATAATGAATTCCAACGGCCAGAACCAGAGGCGAATAACCTTTCTTAAGGGAGAAGACACAGCCCCCAGCTGGTCGTCCTTTTAAGCTGAATCATCTGCTTCCTGGCAAATGTCTCACAGGGCTCTGAAGGCTTGAAATTATTTTGTTAAGATGTTAAATTGATACTGACGGCATATCCTATAATCACCTATCATTTATGCAAGGGGAATATGAAATGAAAATCCGCATTAGAAAAAAGGAAATCTATTTTACAGGATGGGTGATTCTTCTTATCGCCCCTTTTCTCGGTTCCTGCGCAACTGATGAAAAATTCGCCTATACCAACGACCAGATAAACTCCGCAAATAAAAGAATTGCATCCCTTGAAGAAAGCGTCGATAAAACAATCGACAAAAAGCTGAGCGCCATTAACTCCAACCAGGCCTCCCTGAGGCTTGAGATCAACCAGCTGAAGACAGACATCAGCGGCCTGTCAGGGCGGGTGGAGGAAAACGAAAATCTTGTAAAACACAGCCTCGAAAAGGATCTCACGTCCCAGGACACGCTCCGCAACGAGCTGACAGGCCTCTCCTCAAAGGTTGCAAAACTGGAGGCATCCGTTGCACAGCAGCAGAGATATCTGAACATGGAAGAAACACAGCCTGAAGGGGGCGTTCAGGAAAAGCCGGAGACGGCAGCTGAGACAGCTGAACAGGAAGGGGCCACCCAGGACTCCGGTGAGCAGTTCCTGTATGACTCATCACTTGCCCAGTTCAACGATGGGCAGTTTAACGAGTCAATGAGCGGGTTTAAGGGTTTCCTGGAACAGTATCCCAAATCCGACCTTGCCGATAACGCCCAGTTCTGGATTGGAGAATGTCTTATGGGTCTCAACCAGTATGAAGAGGCTATTGTGGCATTTCAGGTGGTCATTGAAAAATACCCCAAGGGAAACAAGGTCCCAAACGCAATGCTCAGACAGGCAATCGCCTTCCTGGAGCTCAATGACAAAAAGGCATCCAAGGCCCTTTTAAACCAGGTTATCAAGAAATACCCGAAGTCCAGTGAAGCAAAGGTCGCCCAGAAGAAGCTGGACACCATAAAATGAAACTTCAGGGATTCATCAGGATCTCCAGATCGCCCTCTCCGGAATGGCTCGATTTCTTGACCTCTTCGATTACCTGCTTATCCAGTCTGTTGTCGAATTTAACATGGATGGAATAGTCATAATAATGAGGGATTGCCGCAACCATACTGCCGTTCACATCAAATCTCTGTTCGGATCCGCCAACAATGAGGCTGAATTTCAGATTCAGCCTCGGCTCAATAAATAATTTAGTAATCCTTTCTTTCTTTATGCTCAAATAAAAAGATATGCCCCCCTGGGAGATATCCGCAAGAGCCCCTATCATGGGTTCGCCGACAGGCACCCCGGAAGAATCCATGAACTGCACCCTGACCTTCCCCGATATGGCGACCCGCTCATGCGTCCTTTGCTGTGAGCCTTTCGCTTCAAGCGTGTCGTCAATCGTTTTTATTTTAAGGTAATAATCATGGAGCTTTGGTTCGATGCCGTAGGATTTCAACTCCCATTTTGACAGGATATTTTTTTCCAGATAGTTCAGCTCAACGGCGGAAAGGGTTATTGCCGTAGTGGTAGAAAGAGACAGTGAAAAGAAGGCGTCTTCCCCCAGCATGTCACCCGGTTTTAACTCCCTGATAAGCACCTCTTTGTCTCCCTGATTGAATACCAGCTTTATCTGGCCTTTATTAATAAAATAAAGTCTGGAATCATGGTCGCCCTTTTTAAAAATGGTATGACCTGCATCATACCTGACGGACTTCATGGCAAAAAATAATGTGGAGCTCTCTTCGGTGGTCATGTTTTTATATAACTCCGACCACAGATTCATGTGGGCCTGATCTATTGACTTGCTCTTCTCCTCTTCGATAATCTCTCCGGATTTGATAATATCACTCAAGGCCATGGGCTCGACGTCCATGAGTTTATCTCTCAGGCCTTCAGCCTTCTCAAAGTCTTTCTGGCCTGCATATTTAACTATCATTTCAAACAATAACTTTGCTGCCGACCCGGTGTCCCTGTTTTTAACATGCTGATCCACAAGGCCCATCTGACGTGAAAATTCATCCTCCTCCGGCGCCTGTTTCTCTGTCTCTATTTTCCCGCCCTGGGCCTGTGATGCCATCTCTTTTTTTTCAGGCAGGCCGCCCATATTCAATTCATCATGAATTTTTAATATCATCCACAGCGCATTGCCGGCCGCTGCCTGTACTTCAGGATTACATGGAAGATCAGCCTGTTGTTCCACGATAGCCTTAAGAGCGGGCACGGCATCCTGAGATCCTATGAGCCCTAATGCCTGGCATATCTTCTTCTGCAACCGGATTAAATTATTCGGATCACCGGATGCTCCGGCTCCTGATATTGTCCCAAGCAGAGATGACAGAACTCCTGCAGACCCTGTGCCCATTACAACCAGGATATCCAGGGCTGTTTCGCCGAGCCCGTTCCTGTCTGTTTGAAAGTCCTTCAAAAGTGAGTTTAAAACCTCATCCCTTGCCATGCCTTGCAGGATATCTCCAGCTACGGCCTTGATTGGTTCATCCTTTTTCAGCGCTCCTGTCTTAATCTCATGAAATGCCTTGAGGATTTCCATGGCCTCCGTGAGCCGGTGGTTGAGTATCAGGTACTGTGACAAAAGCTGCAGCTGATGTGTTATGTGCTTATAGGCCGGGAGGGGAATCGTTTCAAACCTGATCCATTTGACCAGATTGTATGAGTATTTTATCAGGTCAGCCGCGCGCTTTTCTGAAAGGATCCTGGAGCCGATACGGGCAAAGGCCATAGATGCCTCGCCGCGCACACCTTCCTTTTGATTTAACAGCGCGGAGCCCAATCTCTGGATAACAGCGTCCGCTGTCTTGTCTTTCCCATGGGTTATGAAATCAAAGACAGCCTTTGGCAGTGCCTGCATTACCAGCCTGTCCCTGAAGGCATCCTCCCCGCCTTTTATAATGCTTTCTATCCCTGCCTTGATATGTAAGTATTGTCCTTTATCGGCAGTTGCAGAGGCTTCTGCTCCTTTAGCATCCCCGGCATCCAGCCTCTGCTGCCCTTTCCCCGCGTCTGACTGTGACTGATTAAAAATGATATTTTTAATATTTTTCCCTGATATTGCCGCCTGAACGCCGCCTTCTTTTCTTAAATCTTCGGGCTTTTTTGCGATCACCTCAAGAAAGCTCAGGATCTCGGTTTTCTCCAATCCCTTTTTAATAGAAATACTCTTAATGCCAAGTTTTCTCATTATTTGAAGGAAGGACAGCACCTGAGGTCTTTTATTGTTATTTTCGTCCAATCTTCGTCCGGAGATAGTAAGATGTTGTTCTGACTCTGCAAACACCACGGTATCTTCCTGCTCAAAGATGCCCTGCAATAAGGAATCGACGCTATCGATGGATTTGACTATCATCGCGCTGGTGGGGGGATACAATCGGATATTGGTAAAAGCAGCATTCAAAACAACTATAGCCTCAACAGCCTTTCCCAGTATGTTTGAATCTGTCATGGTTTAACCTCACATAATATGAAGATTATTGTATAGGAAAAATCCTGCACATACCCTGAATAGTCCCATGATAAAATTCTTATAATTTTTTTTGAAGTTTATAATACCAATATTTTAAAATTCAACACAAAAATTACAAAATTACCTGAATTTCGGCTGAATATTATTGATTTTCATGCCTCTTACATGAAACATCAATCCCGGACTGACACAAGACACCAGGCTTTCCCATTAATTGCCGATATGTTATAATAAAAATAATCGGCACTTCTTGAGCTCCTCTTCAACGGTTTTTATAAGCCTGGTTTTCAAGGAGAGTACATTGGGTCATTTAGATAATATACTGGCTATGGCCTTCCTGGCAATCCTCGCAGTTCAGGCCCTTGCCCAAAGCCCCGGGAAAGACTTCGAAAAGCAGCGCAGGCAGATGGTCTCCGCGCAGCTCCGCAGCCGCGGCATTGATGACACCAGGGTCTTGAATGCAATGACAAAAGTCCCTCGTCATCTGTTTGTGCCCTCCAGTATACGGGACCTTGCCTACCAGGACAGCGCCCTGCCTATCGACCATAATCAAACCATTTCACAGCCCTATATTGTAGCCCTGATGTCCCAGCTTCTTTCGGTCAAGCCCGGGGACAAGGTGCTGGAGATAGGAACCGGCTCAGGCTATCAGGCCGCGGTGCTTGCTGAAATGGGAGTTGAGGTCTTCACCATAGAGATCGTCTCAGAACTTGGTCTTCAGGCTGAAAAACTGCTGGGGGAGCTCGGATATAAGAGCGTCAGGGTTAAAATCGGCGACGGATATCTTGGCTGGCCTGAAAACGCATCCTTTGACGGCATCATTGTAACCTGCGCCCCTACTGAAATCCCTGAACCTCTTGAAAAACAGCTGGCAGAGGGAGGGAGGATGGTAATCCCTGTAGGTGAGAGCGGTTTTCAGGAATTATTGCTGCTGACCAAACAGGAGGGCCGGATTATCAGGCAGAAGACCATCGATGTGCGGTTCGTTCCAATGGTGGATGAAAAGGGGGAAACCTATTGATGCATTCTTGAAAATCAGATGATTCTCCAGTGATCCATAATAAACAGTCTACCCCTCAGGCTCCCGTTTCCTTCAATCTCTTGTCCATCCAGCCTCTCAATTGCCTCGTCGTGGAAGGGGTTTCCGCCCTTGCGCCGGAGCTTGTACTCGATATCGGATGTCACAAGGACAATGCCTTCGTGTTCACTCTTTGTTCCGGCATACAGTATCTTTTTTATTGCACGTCCGCGCAGTATCATTTTCTGACCCGGTAAAAAGCTGTTATCATGGTTCTGAATTCTACGGATTGTATCACAATAGAATAATAATTCGAAATTTATTAGATAAGGATCAAGAATATAATCTTCTAATATCGGCTTTGTTCGAACTTTATCTAAATATTATAAATGAAGTGAAACAAAAACATTTTTTAGATTTCACCTCCCCTTAGGATAAGGGGAGGCAGGGAGGGGTTA
The DNA here is from genome assembly GCA_041310455.1 of Desulfobacteraceae bacterium. Classification (GTDB taxonomy): domain Bacteria; phylum Desulfobacterota; class DSM-4660; order Desulfatiglandales; family HGW-15; genus JAFGIC01. The sequence continues at coordinate 9,177 of JBFYXR010000337.1, forward strand.
CGTTCTTGTTGCATTCATTATTCATAACTCCCCCAAACCCCCTCTTATCTTAAGAGGGGGGATTCAACTCACTTATTTCAGCCCCCTAATAGGGGAGGGAATATCCCGGATAACCTTTCATTACATCCATTGCAAGTTGCTTGTTTGCCCTGCTGAAACATGACAGGATTTAACAGACTAAGGTTATCCAATTTTTACCTGCTGTGCAGCCTCCGCATATGTATGACCTCGCCGTCCTGCAGGGTCATGGTCAATGAAACTACACGGCCGGGCGCGCCCCTGGGCAGATTCCTTTTTCCTGTCAGCATATATATCATCCTGCCTTTACGCGCCTCCCCTATCTGCTTCATGCAGCCCTTTATCCTTTCCCTCGGGAAACTGATATTGAATGGAATAATT
>JBFYXR010000339.1:0-3980 GCA_041310455.1 Desulfobacteraceae bacterium
CATTATAACCAATACGTCCTGCAGGTAGAGGAGGAGGTCGCTTTAATAACGGGTCAAAAGGCCTATTCACCTGAGATATATGAGGAAAAAAAGGAGGTTCTTTCAGAACAGATAATCCGGAATCTGGAAGGTGTGACCGAAACGGCAAAGGCTGATATGGAAAATAGGATTGGGATGTCAGGGAGAATCGGTTCACAGGCATCCAGGGTCGCGGTGATAATAACCGCAATTTCTGTAATCCTGGCAGGCCTGATCGCATTTTTCACCGCCAGGACCATAAACCGCCCTATTGTTGAGCTGATAAAAGGGACCAGGGAGATTGCCGGGGGCAAGTTTGGGGAGCACCTGGATATACCATCTCCTCCTGAGATCAATGAGCTGGCGGAGGCCTTTAATCACATGTGTGACCAGCTGAAAGAGCTTGACGAGATCAAGGCGGATCTTATATCCAATATATCACATGAATTCCGGACCCCTTTAGCGGTAATCAGGGAGGCGGTCGGACTTCATCTTGACTGCCTTTCCGCTGCCCCGACGGAGAAACAGCGCCAGCTTCTGGGCATTGTCGGGGAGGAGTGCGAGAGGCTTATAAACTCCGTCAACAAGATACTCAACCTCTCCCGGATGGAGGCAGGAATGATGGACTATCACATGGAGAAATCCAGCCTTCCTGATCTTATCGAGATGAACATCTCAAAAATAAGACCGGTTGCGGAGAGGAAGGGGATCTCCCTTGAGTTAAATCTTGACGGCAGTCTGCCCCACGCCCGCATAGACGCTGAAAAGATCGGACAGGTCCTTGAGATCCTCCTGGACAATGCCCTTAAATTTACCCCGGAAGGCGGAAGGCTGTCAGTGGGGGCATATATCAAAAGCGGGAAGACATCAGGACATTTATCTGATAAAGAAAAGTGGTTTATTGAGGTTTCTGTAACTGATACAGGATGCGGGATCCCTGCAGACAGCATTCAAAATATATTCGATAAGTTTAAGAAGTATCATGGCAAAGGCACGGGCCTGGGACTTTATATAGCAAGGCAGATTATCAGTGCTCACGGAGGCGACATATGGGTAAAAAGCGAGAAAGAAAAGGGAAGCGCCTTTTTCTTTACAGTGCCTGTCTTCTGACAATAATTTGTTTAAGCGCCGGATGCAGCGCTACACTGACCTCTCAGAAAAAGCAGGGCAAAACACACCTTGATATGGCAGAAAGGCTTTTCGGCAAGGGAGATTATGCCGGGGCACTGAAGGAATATGAGGCCGCAGCCCTGCTTTTACCAGGTAATCCGCCTGTGGATAAGGCCCTGTTTTCTATGGGGATCACCTGGGCAGATCCTGAGAATCCCCAGAGAGATTACAGTAAGGCCCTTGGATATTTTGAGAGGCTTGTCAGTGATTTTCCCCAGGGCGCCTTGATGAACGAGGCTAGGGTGCTGGTGGCTGCCATCAAGGAAATCATATTGCGTGACAACAGGGTCACAGAACTTGAAGGGACACTGGCTGCCTTACAGAAAGAGGCTGCCGCTTTAAAGGAAACAGATGCAAAGGCAGGGGAAAAGAACAAAGACCTTGAAGAGACGATAAGGGCCTTAAAAAGGCAGATAAATTCACTGAAGGAGACAGGTATTGAAACTGAAGCAAAAAACAGAGACCTGGAAGAGACGGTAAGGACATTGAAAAATCAACTTAACGCATTAAAGGAGATAGATCTGGGGATAGAGGGAAAAAAGAGGTAGCGGGTGATGGCCATGGAAAATATACTGATAGTAGATGATGATAAAAATATACTTGTAGTCCTGACCCTCAGGCTCGAGGCGGAGGGATATAAAGTCACTGCAACCTCAAGCCCCGAAGATGCCTTGACTATGGCCAAAGACGGGTTGTTTGACCTTGCCCTTGTAGACCTAAAACTGTCTGAAAAGGAAAACGGCATTGAACTGATGGATAGGATGCATCAGGTCGCACCTGAAATTCCGGTTATCATCCTTACCGCATATGGAACAATCGACACGGCAGTGGAGGCAATGAAGCGGGGCGCCTACAGTTATCTCACAAAACCCTTCGAACGCAGGGATCTGATTCTTCAGATAAAAAACGGCCTGGAAAAGAGCAGCCTTTCCAGGGAAATCAGGAGGCTGAAGGGGCTGGTAGGCGAGAAATACGGATTTGAAAATATCATCGGCAAGAGCAAAAAGATGATCGAGGTCATGGAACGGGCAGCAAAGGCAGCAGAGACGGATTCCAGCGTATGCATATACGGGGAGAGCGGGACAGGCAAAGAGCTGATAGCAAAATCACTGCACCTGCTAAGCTCCAGAAAAGATGAGCCGTTTGTAGCGGTAAACTGTTCTGCCATTCCGGAAGGACTGCTTGAAGGCGAGCTGTTCGGCTACGAAAAAGGGGCGTTCACAGGAGCCATCAGAAGCAAGAAAGGATTTTTCAGCCAGGCACATAGAGGCACCCTCTTCCTTGACGAGGTCTCAGAGATGCCGGAATCAATGCAGGCAAAACTTCTTCGTGTAATCCAGGAAAAGCAGTTCTATCCGCTTGGCGGGGAAAAACCTCTGTCGGTAGATGTAAGGCTATTAACCGCCACGAATAAAAACCTGGAAGAAGAGGTGAAGAACGGCAGGTTTCGCGAAGACCTGTTTTACCGAATCTATGTAATACCCATCTCGCTGCCTCCCCTGAGGGAAAGGAAGGAGGATATCCCCATACTGGTAGATCATTTTATAAAAAAGATCGACAGCAGGATGAAGAAGGGGATAAAGGGGATTTCCATGCCTACCCTTCAGAAGCTCCTGTCATATTCCTGGCCCGGCAATGTAAGAGAGCTTGAAAACACTATTGAATATGCCATGGCAATGACTGCCAAGGATGTCATTAATGAAGACCTGGTTTTCCCGACAAGGACACAGGCGGAAGACAGGCTGATCCCCTTAAAAGACGCAAAAAATGATTTTGAAAAAGGGTATCTTTCCAAGATCCTGGCGTTGACCGGGGGTAATGTAAGCAAGGCATCGGAACTGGCCGGGAAATACCGGGGCGATTTCTATGACCTGCTCAAAAAACACGATTTGAATCCATTGGATTTCAAGAAGATATAGAAGGGTGAAGGAAATTTCCTCCACAAAAAATATCGTTTATCCAAAGAGTTAGGCCCCTGATGCCCTGACTGCACCCACTGCCTGTAGGAAAAACCCTACAATATCATTCTGCCAGATGCTAATCACATATGGATTTCCTTATATATTTCAACTGGTTAATCACTCCATTAATATGTGGCATGCCAATTGCTTAAACAATTATCAGCTGTCCCAGCAGAGCTTCAGGGCGATGTGCCGCTTGGCCGGCAAGGATAAAGAATAAAACCAGCAAAAGGACAGGGCGTTATGAAGATCCTGATTGTAGAGGATAATGAGATCTTGGCGGATCTCCTGAAACAGACTCTGGAGACAGAAGAAGATTATCATGTGAAAACGGCCGGGAACGGCGAGGAGGGTTATAACGCCTTTCTTAATTTTAAACCCGATATCATAGTAACCGATATAGAGATGCCGATAAAAAACGGCCTTGAAATGGTAAGAGAAATAAGGGCGCTTGATCCGGAGATTAAAACGATCTATATGAGCGCCAGCCCTGACAGGTATCGAAGACTCCTGGAAAACGAAAAGAACCAGCACAATGCGGCATTTCTCAACAAGCCCCTGCATGTGCCGGAGATGACAGCCCTGTTCGAGGAATACCATAAGGCCCCATAGAAAGGCATAAAAAAGGAGGAGCCCATGAAAAGAGTATTTTTTATTTTTGTCATACTGCTGTCCATTCCGTTTATCGCTGTAAGCACTTCACTGGCGGCGGGTGATTGGACCGGCAACGCAGGTTTAATCATCGGATCAAAGACACTTAACGAGGATGACTGGGAACCTGTTGAATCTCAAAGTGAGGTCGGAGCGGAGGTTGATTTTGCAAAAAGATCA
>JBFYXR010000340.1:0-3660 GCA_041310455.1 Desulfobacteraceae bacterium
TGCAAGTCCTGTTTCTGTTCCCCTCAGGACGTTCCCTTCAAGACCCAGCATCTTTGGAATACTCGGACCATGGATGTCCACATCCATCAGTCCTACTTTCTGCCCTTTGAGGGACAGGGCGACCGCCAGATTCGTAGCAACCGTACTCTTGCCGACGCCCCCTTTACCGGACATCACAACAACTTTGTGTTTAATGCGTCCCATATTATCCTGCAGGGCGAGCTTTTCCCGCATCTCTTCGATTTCCTGCTTCGTCAGGATCTTCCGTTTTGAACTGCCCTCATCTGTTTTACATTCCTCTTCCTTTTGCATATTCCACCTTTCTTATAGTTCAAGATGTTACGTCTGCTCTTCAATCTGCTGATATATCGCAAATGTACTTTTTGCCAGACACACCCCGGCGGGGAAACCGCAGTTCCCCTCCTTTTTCTGTCTTACAGGATTGTCTGGCATCTTCAGGCCTGACAGTACCCCATAGATACCAGAAAACAAACCCCGTGTTTCCTCCGGTATATTCTTGTTTCCTCCCAGTGCCTTTTCTATCGCCAGGAATTTTTCCATCGATTTCTCAAAAACGTTCGTGAATGAACCGCACTTTCCGCACAATGGTTCATCCTGCAAATACGCGAGAACAGCAAACATGCAGCTGATCGCTCTCAGTTGACTTATCTCTTTCGCCGGCAATGACGGGGTTTCTAACATCGCTATTCCCTCACCATTTTTGCTCCGCATTTGGAGCAGTTGACCGAGTAGCAGGGAACCCCCTGCTGATGGACTGCTTTCTCGCCGCAATTCGGGCAGACGCATTGACCTCCCGGTCCTTTACGCCTGTTTCCTCCCATTCCGCCTCTGCCGCCGCTTCTTCCGGCGCCTTTTCCGGCGCCTTTTCCGGCGCCGCTTCCCATGCCGGCTCCCATGCCGGAACCTGTACCGGAACCTTGACCCTGACCTCTCTGCATCTCCATCACCTCCCTATTTCCCATGAGCCATTGCTGTTGGTCCTTGTGTTGGTTTAAATTCCCCTTTTTTATATTGTTCTATGACCTGCCTGACACTCCCTGATGCCCCTGTGATGACAGAAATACCGGCGGCATTGAGGGTCTGAAAGGCATTGGGACCTACATTCCCTGTAACGACCGCCGTTACCTGCCTGTCAGCCATAATCTGTCCTGATTGTATCCCTGCACCACCCATAGCGTCAATATTCGGATTCCTGACTGCTTCATACTGAAGGGTCTCCGTATCAACGATTACAAAATATTGACATCTGCCGAAACGGGGATCGAGCGGTGCGTCCAGATCAACCCCCTGCGCTGTTACACATATTTTCACTATTATCTCCTTTTTTAATGTTTACACTCATCATGCTTTTCATGAGGATGGTCGCAGACCGCCTTATCAAGACCATACCCTTTCCCCGCGCCAGGCTTACAGAGACTCTCACCGCCTTCCAGCGTCCTGCTCAGGAGTGCCTGTACTACATCGTCAATCTTTCCGGTAACACCCAAAATCGCCTGAATGCCTGCCTCATCAAAAAAACCCCGTGCACGCATCCCCATGCCGCCGGCCACGATGCAGTTGACTCCCTTTTGCTGTAAATATGTCGGGATAGCCCCCGGCTGATGTCCCGGATTTTCCAACACTATGGTATTTGCAACCCTTCCGTCTTCAATATCGACCAGCGTAAACAACGGACATCTTCCGAAATGTTCCGATACAAAGTCACCGTCTGTGGATATCGCAATTCTCACCTGTTTCACCTCCGTAATGGTTTCTTAAAAGTCACTGCGATCCGCGCTTAAAGCAGAATACCGAAAAATCTGCTTTTGGGAAGGAAAGGGGGATCGGGATCGAGATCGGGATCGCAATGACATCCTGATATTTCGTATCAGTTCTCCTGTGGCTCCGCCTTCTCCAACGTGCTGATCCGGTTCTGTATTTCTTCGAGTTGTTTCCGGAGAAATTCCGCCTGATTCCTGAGGAAGGCTGTCTCATTTTTGGCCGCAAATGATGGTGCATCAGGATATCCATACCCTGCTCTTGCCCATCCGGGAAGACCGGTTGCACGATACCAGTTCCGGCATCCGCGGCCCCTGCCAACTGATCCGGAGCCGCCGCCGCGTCCGAAGCCAAATCCCGCTCCGCCAGGCGCAGCATTCATGGAACCGGGCATCCCAAATCCGGAGCAATATCCTGCCCCTCTTCCGGTCCTCGGCCCTAAACCCTGAGGTCCTGTTCTGTCACCAAATGGCATCTTATATCACCTCCTTTCTAACGGCTTTTCAGACATACAATGCTAAAAAATCGGGCTGTCATCATTTGCCGGTATGCCAGCTTTGCACTCTTCCAGAGAGATACACATAACACAAAGCAAATGACGCTTATGACAGGATGGAATGAGAAGATACTGGCTATTCCTGTCAGAAAACAGATGAATATGAATGCATTGCCAATCGTAAAAGATAGTTGATTTGATCTGGGAACATTGTTGCCTTTGCTCCAGAGCACGGCCCTCACAATACAGCCGCCGTCCAGCGGCATAACGGGGAGTAAATTGTAAGCGCTCAGCACCCCGTTAAAAACACTCATTATCATTGAATGGAAAAAATATATCTACTGGCACTTTTTACATAAACCGTAGAACTGTATCAGGTGATTGGTGATCTTGAAATTATATTTTTTCGAGAGTCCCCTTTCCGTCCTTTTCAGCAGTTCTACTTCCTCGTCAATAAAATCCGTGTAGTCAATGATTCTTCCGCAGTCGGTGCAGACAAGATGGTGATGGTGCCCGATGCCTTTTGGACTGTCCGTTAACTCATATCTGGCTTTGCCGTCGCCAAAGTCGAATTTGAACACCATCCCCGTTTGAACAAGCAATTCCAGTGTCCGATACACTGTCGTCAAACCGATTGCCGGATGTACCTTGTGCACATCCAGATAAATATCTTCGGCGCACAGATGCTCGGTTGTGCTGTTCAGAACATCCAGGATAGCCTGTCTGGGGACTGTCAGCCTGTACCCGCATCCCTTGAATTTCCCCTGCAGCCATGGAGGACCGCACCCGTCTTTCCAGGGCATTCCCTATCCCTTCCTTTCCTTATTGATAATGATTATCATTATTAATATCATAGGTCCACGATTCTATTTTGTCAAGTTTAATAAAGAGCACCCGGTAAAACAGACCCCCTTTTTTGTCTGACGCCGTTCTGGACATCTCTTTCGCAATATGACGCTCGGCAATGCTGACGGGCAACAGAGACGCGGGGACTGGGCATGATCCTGCTGCGTCGGCAATGTTATAATAATCAATTATAAATAATATTCAAACGAGGGAGGCATATACTTTGATAAAGGAAATAATAAAAAAATCATTAGACGGGATATCACTCGGCAGGGACGAAATCTCCTCATTGTTTCGGGTTCCTCTCTTTTCTGAAGAATCTGCCATGATCCTTGCAGCGTCCCGCAAGAAGAGTGAATCGGCAAGTAATGGGTTGGCGGAAGTACATGCGCAGGTAGGATTAAATATCGCCCCATGCCCTAATAACTGTGCGTTCTGTTCATTTGCAGCCAGGAACAGGGTTTTCACGGGAAGGACTGAAATTTCAGCAGATGAAGCTGTTATGAAAGCAAAACAGTTCGAAACTGATGGAGCTAATG
>JBFYXR010000342.1:0-5240 GCA_041310455.1 Desulfobacteraceae bacterium
TGGCAGGCGACCCGCTGCACGGCGGAGGGTTTGTCATCCTGAACGGGATGGAATTCGATGATGACGGTAATCCTGTCCCCCAGGCGACACCCTATCCCGGATCGAACCTTTTTTCCCTGGCCTCCGGCGGGGCGGTTTATGTCAGGGACCCGTTGAAGATGATAAATGACGGGCAGCTCAACGGAGGGGAGATCGTCAGCCTGTCTGAGAAGGACTGGGACCTGATCCTTCCATATCTTGAGGAGAATGAAAGGCTTTTCGGCATTTCCATTAAAAAGGACCTTTTAATGGTGAACGGCAGGGAGTGGTCTCCATTTATTGTTTATAGAAAGGTCAGACCAAGGCAGGCCTCAAAAAGCGATGAGGCCGGTCTTGAGGAGTGGGGTGAATAAAGGTGCCGGCGCCTAGAGGGCGTCTTCGTCTTCTTCGCCCGTCCTGATGCGGATGGCCTTCTCGAGGGGGATAATGAATATCTTGCCGTCCCCTATCTGGCCGGTAAAGGCGTTTTCCTTTATGGCCTTTACCACGTCCGGGACAATACTTGAGTCGACGGCCACTTCGATCTTAACCTTGGGCAGAAAGTCAACGATATATTCCGCGCCCCTGTATATCTCCTTGTGGCCTTTCTGTCTGCCGAAGCCCTTGACCTCGGATATGGTCATGCCGCTGATCCCGAGCTTCAGTATGGCCTCTTTTACCTCTTCAAGTTTAAAGGGTTTGATGATGGCTTCTATTTTTTTCAATTGTTCATCTCCTCCGGATGATAGGGATTTAAGTTAATATGGATTTACTCCATGGCAGCTGGTCAACAACAGGGATTTAACGGACCCAATCTTATTAACGAAGCTGTTTTGTGTCAAATGAATTTTTATAATAGGAACACTATGAAGGCATTAATTGTCCTCGAGGACGGGACCGTTTTTCAGGGACGCTCATTTACAGGCCCTTTTGAGACCACCGGGGAGGTGGTCTTCAATACCAGCATGACCGGGTACCAGGAGATACTGACCGACCCCTCCTACTGCGGCCAGATGGTAACGATGACCTATCCGCTTATTGGCAATTACGGCATAAATGACGAGGACATCGAATCAGACAGGATACAGGTAAGGGCTCTGATCATAAAGGAATATCAGCAGTCCTTCAGCAACTGGCGTTCCGATATGAGCCTTATGGATTATCTGCTGGAAAACAATATCCCGGGGATTGAAGGAATTGATACAAGGGCGCTCACCAGGCATATCAGGCTGCAGGGCGCCATGAAGGCAGTCATCTCGACCCTGGATCCGGACCCCGGCTCTCTGGCTGAAAAGGCAAGGCTGTCCATGGGCATGGTGGGGCGCGACCTTGTAAGGGAGGTCACATGCAGGAGACCCATGTTATGGAAGGATGGCCGCCCCGTGGAGCTTCAGGGGAGGCTTGAGGATTTTAAATGGCCCGACAGCGGAAGAAGACACAGGGTCACGGCAATCGATTTCGGCGTAAAATACAATATACTCAGGTCCCTTGAAAAAAGGGGATGCGATATCCTTCTTCTCCCCGCGGATACGACTTCAGATGCAATTGACGGGCTTGGTCCTGACGGGCTTTTCCTCAGCAACGGACCGGGAGATCCTGCCGCCGTCACCTATGCCGTTGACACAATAAAAGGCCAGATCGGGAAAAGGCCCGTGTTCGGGATCTGTCTGGGGCATCAGCTTATAGGGCTGGCCCTGGGCGGGAGGACCTTTAAGCTCAAGTTCGGCCACAGGGGCGGGAATCAACCGGTCAAGGACCTTTCGACTGGAAAGGTCGAGATTACATCCCAGAATCACGGATTCTGCGTTGATATGGATTCCCTTGCCGATCCGGACGTAGAGCTGAGCCATATCAACCTCAATGACAGGACAGTTGAAGGGCTAAATCACAAAAGGCTGCCGCTTTTTTCAGTGCAGTATCATCCCGAGGCGTCGCCAGGGCCCCATGACGCGGGCTATCTGTTTGACAGGTTCACAGACATGATGGACAGGTTCAGGAGCTAAAATTGCCGAAACGCACAGACATTAAAAAGATACTCATCATCGGATCAGGCCCGATTGTAATAGGGCAGGCCTGTGAATTCGACTATTCCGGTACCCAGGCATGCAAGGCCCTGAAGGAGGAAGGTTATGAGGTTGTCCTCATAAACAGCAATCCTGCCACCATCATGACGGACCCTGAAACAGCCCACCGCACCTATATTGAACCCATCACTCCTGAGATAGTTTCAAAAATCATTGAAAGGGAAAGGCCCCAGGCAGTGCTCCCCACCCTCGGGGGCCAGACAGGACTTAATACGGCCGTGATGGTCGCTGAGACAGGGATCTTTGAAAGGCTCGGCGTTGAGATGATAGGCGCGTCGATACCTGTAATAAGGAAGGCCGAGGACAGGGAGCAGTTCAAGGCGGCAATGGAGAGGATCAACCTCAGGGTTCCCCGCAGCGGCATTGTCAGAAATATGCAGGAGGCCGAGGATGTGGCAGGCACGATCGGCTACCCGCTTATCATCAGGGCAAGTTTCACCCTGGGCGGGATAGGAAGCGGGGTCGCGTACAACAGGGAAGAGATGCTGGAGCTGGCAAAGGTCGGCCTTGACGCAAGCATGATATCCGAGATTATCATTGAGGAGTCGTTGCTGGGCTGGAAGGAGTATGAGCTGGAGGTAATGAGGGACTTCAGGGATAATGTCGTGATTATCTGCAGCATTGAGAACTTCGACCCCATGGGCGTGCACACAGGCGACAGCATAACAGTTGCCCCTGCCCAGACCCTGACTGACAGGGAATACCAGACCATGAGGGACGCGGCCATTGACATCATCAGGGAAATCGGGGTTGAGACAGGCGGATCAAATATCCAGTTTGCCGTCCATCCGACCAACGGCGAGATGGTCGTCATCGAGATGAACCCCAGGGTCTCAAGAAGTTCAGCACTGGCATCAAAGGCCACCGGCTTCCCCATAGCCAAGATAGCCGCCAAGCTGGCGGTAGGATACACACTTGATGAGATTTTTAACGACATAACCCGCGAGACGCTTGCATCCTTCGAGCCGACCATCGATTACTGCGTCGTAAAGATCCCCAGGTGGACATTTGAAAAATTCCCCGGCACGCAGGACAGGCTGACGACGTCCATGAAATCCGTCGGCGAGACCATGTCCATAGGAAGGACCTTCAAGGAGGCCCTCCAGAAGGCATTGAGGTCCCTGGAGATAGGAAGATACGGCCTCGGATCGGATACGCGCAGCGCCCTTGAAGAAACCGGCGATATCCATGAGATAGAGGAGGGGCTTATCAACCCCAATTCAAGGCGCATCTTTTATATACGGCAGGCCTTCAGGCAGGGCCTATCCATCGAGAGGATACATGAGCTTTCCATGATTGATCCGTGGTTCCTTTTCAACATCAGACAGATATACGAGATGGAGGAGCGGCTCAGGTTGCTTTCGGAAAACGGTGAAGGCCCTGAAACCTGGGATGAGGACTTCTTTAAACAGGTAAAGGAGTACGGGTTTTCAGACATACAGCTTGCGAACCTGTTCCGGAAGAGTGAGCAGGATATAAGGGAACTCAGAAAGAAAATGAATATCCTGCCTGTCTACAAACTTGTTGATACATGCGCCGCAGAATTCGAGGCATATACACCCTATTATTATTCGACATATGAGCAGGAAAACGAGATAAGGACGACGGAAAAGAAAAAGGTGGTTATCCTCGGAGGAGGCCCCAACAGGATAGGGCAGGGGATAGAGTTCGACTACTGCTGTGTCCATGCATCTTTTGCCCTCAGGGAAATGGGAATAGAGAGCATCATGATAAACAGCAACCCTGAGACCGTCAGCACCGATTATGACATATCCGACAAGCTCTATTTTGAGCCCCTGACCAGGGAGGATGTCCTCAATATTGTTGACCAGGAAAAACCCGAGGGCATTATTGTCCAGTTCGGAGGCCAGACACCCCTGAATCTTTCCGTGCCTCTTGCGGAAGCGGGTGTAAGGATACTGGGGACCAGCCCTGACAGCATTGACTGCGCGGAAGACAGGGAGCGCTTTCAGCAGCTTATGAAAAAACTGGATATAAGACAGCCTGCCAACGGTATAGCCACAAACAAAGATGAAGCAGTAAAGGTGGCAGATGAGATAGGATATCCCGTGGTTGTCCGGCCCTCCTTTGTCCTGGGTGGAAGGGCAATGGAGATCGTGTATGACAGCGAGGACCTCAAGCTTTACATGGAAAGGGCTGTCCAGGTCTCCCCGGGCAAACCTATTCTGATTGACCGGTTTCTTGAGGATGCCACGGAGATAGACGTGGACGCCATTTCGGACGGGGAGGTTACCATTATCGGAGGCATAATGGAGCATATAGAAGAAGCGGGCATCCATTCCGGCGACAGCGCCTGCGTCCTGCCGCCCATCTCATTGAGCCGGGGTTTAATTGATGAGATTGTAAAAAATACAAAGGCCATTGCAAAGGAGCTTAATGTCATAGGGCTGATGAATATTCAGTACGCTATCCAGAAGGGGGCTATCTATATCCTTGAGGTCAACCCGAGGGCGTCAAGGACGGTTCCCTTTGTAAGCAAGGCTACAGGCGTGCCGCTGGCAAAGCTTGCCACAAAGGTCATTATGGGCATGAAACTGAAGGACCTGGGCTATACCAGAGAGGTTATACCGGCGCATGTGTCCTGCAAGGAATCGGTATTTCCCTTTTCGCGTTTCCCGGGGGTTGATACGATCCTTGGCCCCGAGATGAAATCCACCGGCGAGGTCATGGGCATAGGCAGCACCTTCGGGCTGGCATTTGCCAAATCCCAGCTGGCAGCCGGCCAGGAACTGCCCATCAGAGGCACTGTCTTTATAAGCGTTAAGAAGGCAGATAGAAATGCTGTTGTAAAACCGGCAAGGATCTTTCATGAACTCGGTTTCAGGATAGTGGCAACTGAAGGGACATCATTATTCCTTTCCGGGGAGGGCATACCCGCAGAGATGGTCAAAAAAGTCAGGGAAGGCAGGCCCAACATAGTTGATATGATAAAAAACAGGGAGATAGCCCTTGTGATTAATACAACAAATAACAAAAAGGCGGTATCCGAATCCTTCCCCATACGCAGGACTGCACTTATATTCGGCATCCCCTATACAACGACCATTGCCGGCGCAAAGGCCACGGCCATGGCAATCAAGGCATTGATGGAAGGCAGGCTGGATGTTAAGACCATCC
>JBFYXR010000343.1:0-3313 GCA_041310455.1 Desulfobacteraceae bacterium
GATGTTCACATAATCGACGCTTATTGTCCCACCGTAATTATTGGAGGGAAGGGTAATGCCTGTACCTGCAATAAGCTGGGCCAGGCGGAGGTCCTCTATCTCCCATCCGTTTGTATCGTCAAGCAGGCCATCCTTATCACCATTGTTGGCATCTCCCGGAGGCGAGTTGGCGTCATTCTCATCGCCAGGAAGCATGCCGTACCGATCCTGGTATGTGAGCACTGCGGTCCTCATTCCTTCCATGTCTTTTACAAGCCTTTTGACCTTGGCGTTATAAATCATGGACTGGCCCTTTAAGACGCCGCCGATCAGGAGCCCGATAATAACAAGAACGATGGCAATCTCCACTAATGTAAACCCTTTCTGATCCCTCAAAGACTTCTTTCTATCCATTTTTGACCTCCTTGCGTTAATTAACCCACATAAATCCTGCCTTTTAACCGAATCTCCAAAACCTGCAATATCCAATTTTAAACCTGAAATAAGCCCTTTATTGATAGATTACTGCACCGGGTTTTAATTATGCAAAATCAGGGCCAAAATTACTCAAAAGACTGCATGAGAAAAATTCAGCCTGCTTGAGGCTGCATCTCTATTAAATATCAAAGGCTCTTGTCTAATTCTGCTGTATGATCCTGGGTGTAATAAAAATCACCAGCTCCCTGGTCTCCCTGTTTTCCTCTGCATGCCTGAAAAGCGAGCCTACAAAAGGCAGCTTCCCCAGGACAGGAAGCCCCTCCTCCCCAAGCTGGGTAACCTGACTGATCAATCCCGCCAGAACAATAGAGCGCCCTTCCCTTACGCGCACGCTCGTTGCAAGCTCCTGCAGATCTATAACCGGATTCGAAATGGCCTGGACAGTGGTTGCCGAAGTAGGCAGTTCAACCTTCTGATCGCGCTGTATCCTTGTAATGGTGGGGACGATATTAAGCGTTATCATTGCATCTTCTGATATCCTTGCTGTAATCCCCAGTTGAAGGCCCAGGATGGCCCGTTTTATTGTTGCATCTACTGTCACCGTGTCCGACTGCTCATCCCTGGAAACGCCGCTGATATCCCCGTATGGGAATTGATAACCGACAGTCATCAGGGCGGACTGACCGTTCATGACGGCAATATGAGGATTTGAAAGGACGGAGACGTCGCCCTGGGTTCTCAGAAAATCAAGGACCGTGCTGAAGCTGGTGCTTTCACCCAGCACGATAGTCCCTCCCCCGTTTACGCTCAGATTGAACTGGTCAGGGAGTATGCTTTCCCCCCCCTTGAAAGTCAGGTCAAGTTTTGTCCAGTCTATGCCGTACTGGCTGTCATCGCTTAACTGCACTTCAACTATCTTGGCCTCAAGAAAGACCTGGCGGTGCAGGGCATCGGAGAGGGAATCAAGAAATCTGACCATCTCTGATATTCTCTGGGGTGTGTCTGCCATGAATATAACGCCTGAATTCCTGCTTATGCGAAGTTTCCCTTCCTCTGACTTGAGTCCTTCCAGGGCAGCCTGAACGCTCGACCATACATCTGAATTTTCTGACGACCTCTGCGCCTTGATCTGAAATTTCCCGCTGACTCCGGAGGTCTCGACAGACGAGGCAAGCATATCGCCGCCCACCTCCACACTCGCCTCTCCTACTATATCCATGTAGTCAAAATGATAGATGCGCTCCTCGAATCTTTTAATGTTCAGAAAATGGTTTTTCATTGTCCAGGCGTACCCGGCGCTCCTTGTAACAACCATCTCAAGGGCCTCTTCAAAGCTTACGCTTTTCAGGTTCACGGTAACCGGCCTTGAAAGATCCACTCCGTTTTCCACAATGAGGTTAAAATCCGAATCTTTGGTTAGCGCACTGAGAACATCTCCTAACGCGGCGCCCTCAAAGACAAGGGAAAACAACTGCGTCTCTTTTTCCAGACCCGTTGCATAGGGTTCAAGTTTTTCATCCAGAGGCGGCGCCCCCGGTTTATACTCCTCCTTTTGTTCCTTTTGTTTTTCCAGCAGATCCCTGGCCTCAGCCATGGCTGCCGGTTCTGTAACCGGCACGGACCTGGGCCTGCTAATGGAACAGCCCGACATAAAAAATAAGCAAATAATCGCTGCAGTCAGATAATTAATCGGCCTCATCAATCCCCCCGATCCATGGAATAAGAAACCCCTGGCGCATCTATAAACCAGTCTCTTTTTCCCTTGGTTAGATAAATCCCGTTTTCAGTTATCTCTTTAATATAAAATCCATCAACCGTATCTTTTTCATAATAAGTTTTGTTTGCAACGATGACGGCTGAACGGGTATTGCTGCCGCTGCCGGAGATCCTGATTATCCCGGCTATATCAGGAAGCAAGTCCATTGCATATTGCTGTTCGGGCACGGATTTCTCAATGGATACAGGCTCTTCAGCCCTGCTTTCCTGCATCTGGGACTCTATTATCATACCTTCAATTTTTTCATCCCACGGGGTATTCTTTTTTTGTGAATCGAGTTCACCAAGACGCATCCATTTTTCGCTTGCCAGCCTTGATTCATAGGATGCCCCGACCAGGGGAGTATCATAAATCTCCATGAATTCAGAGGCATTATACCCGAGCAGGACAAGCGCCAGGAGGGCCATTACCCCTATGATTATTTTCTTGTTATTGCCGATCTCCAGCAAATCAAACCCCTGTCTCTATGTAATAGTTTTTATTGCCCCGGCTACCTTATTACAAGTTTGTAACTGTAGTTGACAACTGCGTCAAATTTTAAGACACTTGTGTCATTTTCCTGTAAAAAGCCTACCTCACGATAAGAAAGATAAGGAAATTCTTTCTGTATCCTGCGTAGGGCCTGCGCCCCGATCTTAGGTGTTCCCCTGAATGTTATACTGACGGGGACGCTGTCGCCTTGAGCCGACTTTGAATCCATTTCAATGACAAGGCCATAAAGGCCCGATTCGTCGAAAAGCCTCTTGATATTGTCGTTCAAGGCAACCTCTCCAAGCTTGAGCGATTCTATCTCGTGATATAGTGATTTTTGTTTATCGACAACACTCGCAATATTGCCGGAGTTTCTCTGCCAGAATTCTTTGTCCATGCGAAGAATCTCTTTCTTTTCCCTGTTGCTGTTTATCTCCGAGATTGTGCCCGAGTTTATTTTAGTTAAGGAAAAGACACCGGCCCATATCAGGATAAGAAACACCCATAGATATTTTGTTGACGCAATCATAAGTTATCCAGTGTAAAGGAAATATGGTAATCCTGATAACCGGCCTCCGGGTAATCGCCTTTGATCTCGATGTCAACGTCATTCATGTTCAGGGCCTTTTGAGCGGGGATGTTTATATT
>JBFYXR010000345.1:0-19604 GCA_041310455.1 Desulfobacteraceae bacterium
AGGTTCTCTATTTAAATATTTGACGAATAGAGCATCTTTATTTGCTCTCATAAGCGAATGCATCATTGTTTTGGACAAGATTGATATTACATCAGATTTTATATTTATGCCAGAAATAACCGGCCTGCCTACTCTGTCCGCTTGAAAAGTTTTTGGAAAAAGATTATTAATCATTAAAATAATTCCGGAGAGGAGATTGAAATGACGGAAAATATTATTGTTAAGACAAATCTGGAGGGGCTTAAGCTTCTCAGGCGCGGCAAGGTAAGGGATGTGTATGAAGTCGATGACAACCTGCTTATAGTGGCAAGCGACAGGATGTCCGCCTTTGATGTGGTTATGGATGATCCTATCCCTGACAAGGGGAGGATATTAACGGCCATCTCCACATTCTGGTTTAACAAACTCAAGGACGTGGTTGAAAACCACATAATATCCGTGAACCCTGCTGAATACCCTGAAAAGTGCAGGAGATTCGGAGATCAGCTCAGGGGCAGGAGCATGCTGGTTAAAAAGGCGCAACCCCTGGCAGTGGAGTGTATTGTAAGGGGTTATGTGTCGGGGTCCGGATGGGCCGAGTACCGCAATAAGGGCACCATATGCGATATACGGCTCCCTGAAGGTCTGCCTGAATCGGGTATGCTGCCCGAGCCTATCTTTACGCCGTCCACTAAGGCCGAAATCGGCGAGCATGATGAAAACATCTCCTTTGAAAGGGCTGTAAGTATACTCGGGAAAGATACTGCTGAAGAGGTCAGGCGCTTGAGCCTCAAGATATATGAGACCGGCAGGAACTTTGCCAATGAAAAAGGCATCATCATCGCCGACACGAAGTTCGAATTCGGTTTTTCGGCCGGCCGGCTGATACTGATTGATGAGGTGCTTACCCCTGATTCATCCAGGTTCTGGCCCATGGACACCTACAGGCCCGGCGGACCTCAGGAGAGCTTTGACAAGCAGTTTCTGAGGGATTACCTGAACGGTCTTGACTGGCCAAAGCAGCCGCCTCCTCCACAACTGCCAAAGGAGATCATTGATAAAACAAGGGATAGATATCTGGAGGCATTAAAGAGACTTACGGGGCATGGGCTGGAATAATCAAAATAAAGGATTTTTGGGGGGTACAGGTTTCATTCTTTCATGCGCCCCCTTTATATATTCATACCCTATTAAATCCCATACTTCTTCCTTTTGCGGGACAGCTCTGCATGGCATCCCGGAAAGCAAATCATTAAAAAGAAACTATAATTTATAAAGGTTATGTAACTGACCTGCCTTGACAAAATATTAACCGATGGTTAACGTTTCTAAGTTTTCAAGCACACCTGTAAATAATCTCAAAAAGGAGTAATTTTTTCCGTAATGAATGCGAAAAAGGATGAATCCGCTAAGGAGAAAACCGTTAAGATAGAGGTGAACAATGGAGAACAGGTTCACAATTCTGAAAGTATTAAACCGGAAGGCGCGGAACAGCATGAATTAATAGAAGAAAAGCTCCTGGAAAAGATGCCGGAGCAGGAACTTCTTAAAAAGATTGAGGAGTTTCGTGAGAAGGCTGAAAAAAATTATGACCAGTATCTCCGTGCACAGGCCGATATTGAAAATATAATCAAAAGAAACAAAAAAGAAAAAGAGGAATGGATCAAATATTCCACAGAGAATCTTATCAAGGACCTGCTTCCGGTAATAGACAATCTGGAAAAGGCAATCGCACACAGCAACAATGAGGATTCGCTTCAGGCACTCAGGGAAGGCGTTGAACTGACCCTGAAGGGGTTAAAAAATACCCTGGCAAAATCCGGCCTTGAGGAGATTGCCTCAATCGGCAAACCCTTTGATCCCAATTTTCATCATGCCGTCTATGAGCAGGCGGATGAAAATACAGAGCCGGGTGTAGTGATCGATGAGTTTCAGAAGGGATATAATCTTAATCAAAGGCTTATCCGGCCGGCCATGGTTATCATCAGCAAAGGCAGGACCAAGGCCTAGGACCTATGAAACAACAAGGCTCTTAAGAGCATTTGAGGAAATACATAACAGCGGAGAGTTTATAAGGAGGATAAAATGGGCAAAATAATAGGGATTGATCTTGGAACAACTAATTCATGCGTGGCTATTATGGAAGGAAGGGATCCGGTAGTTATAGCCAACCAGGAGGGCAGCAGGACCACACCTTCAATAGTCGCATTCAGCGACAAGGGCGAAAGGCTCGTGGGGCAGATAGCAAAGAGACAGGCGGTAACAAACCCTGATAATACAATCTTTGCCGTGAAGAGGCTTATAGGCAGAAAATTTGATTCAAAGGAGGTCCAGAGGGATATCGGCGTATTGCCCTATAAGATAACCAAGGCGCCAAACAGCGATGCCCATGTCACCATAAGGGGAAAGGAATACAGCCCTGCCGAGATCTCATCAATGATCCTGCAGAAGATGAAAAAGACCGCGGAGGACTATCTGGGAGAGCCTGTAACCGAGGCTGTCATTACGGTGCCCGCGTATTTCAACGACAGCCAGAGACAGGCCACCAAGGACGCGGGCCGCATAGCCGGTCTGAAGGTGGAGAGGATAATCAACGAACCTACCGCGGCGTCTCTTGCATTCGGGCTGGACAAAAAAGGCGACCGCAAGATAGCGGTTTTTGACCTCGGAGGCGGGACCTTTGATATATCCATACTTGAAATAGGGGATGGTGTTTTTGAGGTCAAGTCCACCAACGGCGACACCCACCTCGGCGGAGAGGATTTTGACCTGAGGATTGTCGATTACCTGGCAGACGAGTTCAAGAAGGACCAGGGCATTGACCTGAGGAACGACAAGATGGCCCTTCAGAGGCTCAAGGAGGCCGCTGAAAAGGCCAAGATGGAGCTCTCCGGATCGATGGAGACTGATATCAACCTGCCCTTTATCACCGCCGACGCAAGCGGACCCAAACACCTTAATATAAAATTGACAAGGGCGAAAATGGAGTCTCTTGTGGACGACCTTATAGAGAAGGTGGTGGGCCCCTGCAATCTTGCACTGAAGGATTCGGGTTTTAAACTTGGAGAAATTGACGAGGTTATACTCGTGGGCGGCATGACCAGGATGCCCAAGGTCCAGGAAAAGGTCAAGGCCATTTTCGGCAAGGAGCCAAGTAAGGGCGTTAACCCTGATGAGGTTGTCGCGGTAGGCGCCGCGATCCAGGGCGGGGTACTGAAGGGAGAAGTCAAGGATGTGCTGCTTCTGGATGTGACGCCGCTCTCCCTGGGCATAGAGACCCTTGGAGGCGTTTTTACAAAACTTATCGAAAAGAATACCACCATACCGACAAAGAAGAGCCAGGTCTTTTCAACAGCGGCAGATAGTCAGCCCGCGGTGGAGATACACGTGCTTCAGGGCGAAAGAGAGATGGCGTCCAACAACAAGACCCTTGGAAGGTTCCAGCTTGTGGGCATCCCGCCTGCACCAAGGGGAATACCTCAGATTGAGGTGACATTCGATATTGACGCCAACGGCATCGTCAGCGTGTCGGCGAAGGATATGGGAACGGGCAAGGAGCAGTCCATCAAGATTACCGCCTCAAGCGGGCTCTCGGAGGAAGAGATCAAAAACCTGGTGAGAGACGCGGAGATGCACTCCGATGAGGACAAGAAGAAGAGGGCGCTGGTAGATGCGCGCAATATGGCCGACTCCATGATCTATTCCACCGAGAAGTCCATGAAGGATGAAGCAGTCAATGTTGATGAGGCCACCAAAGGCAATATCAACCAGGCAATTGAAAAGCTGAAGAAGGCCATGGAGGGCGACAACGCGGAAGAGATCAAACGCCTGACGGACGAACTGACCCAGGCATCACACAAGCTTGCGGAGGCCATTTATGCCAAGGCATCCGCGGAGCAGCAGGCCCAGCAGTCCGGCGCAGGCGCCGCCGGCTCTTCCAAGGGCAAATCAGGTGATGATGATGTAGTGGATGCGGATTTCGAGGAAGTCCATAAATGATAATCAACCGGCTTCGAGCGAGAAAGGCCCTCTCCGCCCTTGTGGCGGGGATGGCCTTTTGCATTTTATCTGCATCAGGGGCCGCAATGGCCATGGGAAAGACGCAGCAGAAAATGCCCTCCTCAACCATGTACTCCGAAGCGGACCTGGCCTTTCTGGCAGGCCGCAACCAGGATGCCCTTGATGCCTTCCAGAAATTTCTAAAAACGTATCCTGATGCATCTGAAGCTGTCGCAGTCAGATATAAGATAGCCGGCGTCTATTTCAAGACGGGTGATTACCAGGATTCCATAAGCGCATCCATGGAATGGCTTAACCTTTATCCTGACAACCCTCTTAGGATTGAGGTGATGTCTCTCCTGGGCAGCAGTTATAATGCGCTCGGCAACAGGCCAGAGTCTTTCAGATGGATGCTTACCGCGCTTCAGCTGAACACCTCACAGGATTTTCAGAATTTGAAAGAGGATCTAAAGGCCAGGGCTATTGATCTGATAAAGGCGTCATCCACGGAAGAACTGGAAAAGATGGCTGGATACGCCAGCGGGAGTGAATATGCCCCCTACATTTATCACAGACTTGCCCTGATATCCCTTGAGGAGAAGAGGACTGATGACGCGAAGAATTATACGATGCTTCTTGTCCGGTCTACAGAGGATGAGACCTGGGTCTCTATAGGCCGTGAACTCCTTGACCGCCTGTCGGAAAGGGCCGGAGGTGTGAATCCTGACGGGACAATAGCCATAGGCTGCCTGCTGCCTCTGAGCGGGCCTTTTGCACTCTATGGGCAGGAAGTTCTCAATGGCATACAACTGGGCATGGATGTTTTCAGCGGCCGGCAGGAAGGCATGTCCATTGAGCTTGTCATTAAAGACACAATGGGAGAGGCGGAAACCGCGGCAAAGGGAGTAGAGGAACTGGTCAGCAATGATAATATCACGGCAATTATCGGCCCCCTTTCATCAGTGGAATCTACCGCTGCGGCAAAAAAGGCCCAGGAGCTGGGGGTCCCGATCATCACATTGACCCAGAAGGACGGGATAACCAGTGAGGGGGACATGGTATTCAGAAATTTCCTGACCCCTTCAAGAGAGATTGATGCCATTTTAAAGAGGGCCATAACTGAGATGGGAAAGAGGAAATTTGCCGTGTTCTACCCGGACAAGACGTATGGCCGGTACATGAAGGACCTCTTTCGCGAAGGGGTAAGCCGGTTGGGGGGGATGATTACAGCTGTTGAGGCATATAAACCTGACCAGACTGATTTTGGAGACTCGATAAAAAACCTGGTGGGCTCAAGGTTTTTCAATACTCCGTCATCGGACCGGGAAAAATTACAATTTTATGACATGACGGGCGCAAAATCGGAGGGCCAGGATGATGAAGCATCCGACGAGCTAAAGAAAGCGGCGGGACCGGCCTTGGATTTTGAAGCCGTCTTTATCCCGGATAATTACCAGATGATCTCTTTGATAGCGCCGCAGTTTCCGTATTACGGCATCTTTAATGTTCCATTTCTCGGCACAAGCCTCTGGATGTCCGAAGATCTTATCTCATCTTCGGGCACTTTTATTCAGGGGGCGATTTTCCCCACCGGCTTTTTCCCTTATGCCTACAGATCAGGGATGGCTGAATTTGTTTCGGGTTATAAGGAGGGTTTCCAGGCGGAACCGGATGTCCTGGCAGCCAGCGGATACGATACCATAAGGCTTATCAGGTTTATCCTCAATAAAGGCAGCGTGACATCCAGGAAGGACTTTCAGCAGGCGCTATTAAATGTCACATTTGAAGGCGTGACAGGAGAGATATCATTTGATGAAAGGGGGGAGGTGAAAAAATTGCCCCTGCTTCTCACTGTTAACGGGAAAGAGTTCAGGGCAGTTGATTAAAAAGATTTGAAATTTCAAATCTTTTTATTTCCCACCGCTTATCATCGCTATAAGAATCCCTAATTCATAAAGGAGTATTATCGGTATCGCTATCATAAACTGGCTGACGACATCCGGTGCAATGAGCGCCCCGATAATAAATGCCAGGAGTACGGCAAATTTTCTGCTTCTTCTGAACCCGTCGACAGAAACCAGACCGAGCCTTGATAGAAAAAACACAAGTACAGGGACTTCAAATACAATCCCGAAGGCAATAAGGAGCTTGAAAGAAAGGGAGAGGTAGTCTTTTACGGATGGGAGGGCCGCGATATTTTCATTCGCGTAGCCTAGAAGAAATTTAAATATAATGGGAAAGACAAAGAAAAACCCGAAAAGCACCCCCCCAATAAAAAGAATGCAGGAAAAGATCACGGAAAGTATTATAAAGGCTCTATTCTGCTGAGGTATGCCGGGCGATACGAGCGCCCATATCTGATAAAAGATGTATGGCGCAGCGATAACAAGACCGAAGAAAAAGCCGATCTTGACATATACAAAGAACATCTCTGTGAGGCCTGTAAAAATGAGAGATCCGTCAGGACCAAGGCTCTTAATCAACGGCACTGACATGAACCGGAAGATGTTCTCAGAAAAGAGATAGGCTATAATAATACCTGCTGCCGCGGCAATGACAATCCGGAACAGTCTTTTTCTGAAATCCGCGAGCTGGTTCTGCAAAGGCTGCTGTTCACCGGCCTTCATCCGCTGGCTTCTCCTTTTCCCCTATCTCCTGAGGCCCGGCAACAGTCCGGGATTCCTCAACTGCCGGAGATCCTGAATCACCGGATGGCAAGGCTTCCGCAGAAGGCTCCGTCGTCGCGGTCGACTCGGTGGTAGCACCTGCCTCTGAAGGCTGTTCATGGGACTCCTGGCCGGGCGCGGGCGAGACAGCATCCGGGGAGGATTCTTCTGCCTTGGCTTCTTCCGTTACGGTGCCTGTTTCAGCCGTGCCTGGGGCAGCTGTATCAGGGGGCGCCACCGGAGCCTCCTGCGTAAGGGCCCTGTTTAAATCGGTCACGGAACCGCTTATTTCAGATTTGATTTCCCTGAGGCTGTCGTCCAGATTATCCTTGATCCCTTTAAGGTCTTCTTTGAGGCTTTCATCGATATTGAGATTTTCCTTCATCTCCTGGGTCGCCTTCTTAAACTCCTGGAGGCCCTTTGCAAGGGCCTTTGCGAGATCAGGCAGCTTATTCGGGCCGAATACGAGAAGAGCGATAATCCCGATTACTATCAGCTCAGGAAATCCTATGCCAAACATGGTGTTCTCCTTTATTATGTTTAGAGTGTTGAAAAAATCCGTCTTCAGGCGGAATGATTTATGCTAAATGGTCTTCATCATTGCTATTTCGTCGCAATCCGGAAATTTGGGGCATTTAAAGCAGTCTGCCCATATCTTATGAGGCAGGGCTGATTTTTCTATCTCTTTAAATCCCATCTTTAAAAAGAAGCCGGTAACGTAGGTCAGCGTAAAGACCTTTTTAACGCCCATTGACACAGCTTCTTCAAGGCACCTCTCAACCAGCCGTGATCCGAAGTCCTGCCCGTGACAGCCCTCCATAACAGCGAGGGACCTTATCTCCGCAAGATCCTCCCAGCAGATGCCCAGGGCGCATACGCCTATTATATCACCGTCTTTTGAAGGGGCTTCCATGACAAAGAAGTCTCTCAGATGGTCATATATCTCGCTCAGGGACCTCGGCAACAGAAGCCCCTGCCCGGCAAAGTTGCCCAGTATCCGGTGAATCTGACCAACTTCGCTCATGCGGGCCTTTCTTATTATGTTTCTATTCGATGTCTGTGACATATCCTTTGTAGCCTGTTTTTTCTTTAAGTCTGAGTGAGTATTTCTGCGCTTCCTGCCTGTCGGAAAATTTCCCGCACCTGACCCTGTAATACTTCCTGCCCTTAACGGTTGCCTCATAATAATAGGCATTGAAACCTTTTTCAATAAGCTGTTGAACTGTTTTTTCAGCCTTTGCAAGCTCCGTTATGGAGGCAACCTGAATCGTGTATTGCGCCGGCCCGGATCTGTCCGTTGAACCATCGGAGGAGCCCGCTTCTTTTGTATTACTGCCTGAGGTTTTGACCTCCGCTGGACCTGGGGCGGGTGAAACGGTCTTATCTGCCTTAGTTTTCTCAGGATAAAAATTATTTTTGACTTCATCCTTCTTGGTGGTCAATTTATCATAAAAGGCAAGTTCAGGCTCTTTTTCTTTGAGGATGCCCGAATCAGGGCTGTAAGGGTCCGCATCTTCTTCCGCTTCAATGGATTTAGTCAATTTGGTGTTTGTACCCTTTGTCTCAGCTGTGTCCGTCAGCATGCCGGGCAGGATGCCGCGGCCGACAAATATCCCCAGCATAAAAATCCATGCCATAAAAAACAGGATAATTATCACCCAGAGGACGATGGATAAAGGCCCCAGGTCGATCCGGCATCTCCACCCTTTCTTTTTCTGCGGTTTAGCACTGGACATTAAGCGATATAATCCTTTTACTTGAAAAATCCTGTTACATCTTCTCCGGGGCGCTTACGCCGAGGAGGTTCAGGCCTGTCTTAATTACTGTTCTTATGGCATCGGCCAGGATCAGCCTTGCCTGGCTCAAGGTAATATCCGCTGTCACTATCCTGACTTCAGGGTTTTTGAGGCCCAGATTGAAATATTTATGAAACTGGGCAGCCAGATTACTAAGATAATATGTCAGCCTGTGCGCCTCAAAAGAGTCACATATATCGTCCAGGAGAGAAGGGAACTCCTCCATCAGCCTTATCAGGTTTATCTCTTCATCAAGTGTGAGCCTTTTAAGTATATCAGCCTTTTCCCGGGGAAGTGGCACCCCTTCAGCCTCGGCCTTTTTAAATATGCTGCAGATCCTGGCGTGGGCATACTGCACATAATAGACAGGGTTGTCGCTGTCGTGCCTCTTTACAAGGTCTATATCAAAATCAAGCTGTGAGTCATGGGCCTTTGTCAGAAAGACAAAACGCGCGGCATCTACGCCCACCTCTTCGAGCAGCTCTCTGAGGGTCACATACTGCCCGGCCCTTTTAGACATCTTTATCTCCCGGCCTTCCTTAAAGAGCTTAACAAGCTGGATAAGTATGACCGAAAGCCAGTTCTCGCCTATGGAGTTTGCCTTCAGGGCCGACTGAACCCTCGGTATATAGCCGTGATGATCCGCACCCCAGATATCGATCGCCTTTGAAAAGCCCCTCTTATATTTATCAAGGTGATATGATATGTCAGAGGCAAAATATGTAAACTGCCCGTCGGATTTCTTCAGGACCCTGTCCTTGTCGTCTCCGAAATCGGAGGTCCTGATCCAAAGGGCGCCGTCCTTTTCGTACAGCTCATTTCTCTCTTTCATTTCCTGAAGGGACTTGTCAACCAGACCCTTTGAAAAGAGATCGCTTTCCTTTGACCAGACATCAAAATGTGTGTGAAACAGCTCCAGGTCATTGCTTAACTCGGCAAGCATCTTTTCCCTTCCCATCTCGGAACAGACCTCGATTGCCTTTTCAGGTTCCATGGATGAGAGGTCAATTTCCCCGGAGATATCATCGGCCAGGTCCGATATATAGTCGCCGTGATATCCGTGTTCAGGGAAGGGGTATCCAGGATCCTTTTTCTGCATCCATCTGCTGTACACCGATTCGCCCAGTATCCTTATCTGCTGGCCTCCGTCGTTGATGTAAAACTCCCGGACAACCTCATGGCCGCAGAAGCCGAGGATTCTGCATATGGTGTCTCCGAGCGCCGCCCCTCTGCCGTGACCCAGGTGAAGCGGCCCGGTGGGGTTGGCGCTCACAAACTCGACGTTCACCATGCCGCCTGATCGGGGTTCCGCGCCTCCGAACCTTTCTTTCTTGTCTGTTATCTCAATCAAAAGCCGGCGCCATTCTTCCAGCCTGATCCTGAAATTGATAAACCCCGGTCCTGCTGTCTCAATCGCCTCGATAAATGAATCCTCATCCTCCAGGTTTTCCGTGATTACGGCCGCGATCTCCGCGGGCCTGCGCTTCTGGGAGGAGGCCATGGCAAGTGCAAGGTTGGTGGCAAAATGCCCGTGGTCCCTGTTGTTTGGTATTTCAATAAGATAAGACGGCAAAGGGCACTCTTTGAGCAAACCTCTATCAAAGCATTTTTTCAGAGTCGCTTTTAAAATATGGTCAATCTTTTTTTTCATCCTATATATTCCTTTTTAACTCCCTTGCCTATCGATAAAAATATCTCATAGGAAATGGTATCATTCAGTAATGCAATATCATCGCCTGTTATAGCCTCATGGCCATGGCTGCCCAGAAAGACCGCATCATCTCCGGGCGCTGCATCTTTTATTGCAGTGATATCACAAAGGGTCAGATTCATGCATACACTCCCAACGATATCCGCCTTTTTCCCCCTGATAATTACCTTCCCTTTATTCGTTAAGGCCCTCGGTACGCCGTCGCCGTATCCTGCCGACACAACTGCAATTATTTTATTTCCTTCCGTATAATATCTCCTCCCGTAGCTGAGGGGGGTCCCGTCGGGCACCTCCCTTATCTGGATGATCTTCCCTGTCAGACTCATTACCGGCTTAAGCCGGAAAGGGGCCTTGAACCCGGGAGAAGGGAGTCCTCCATAAAGCATGATGCCGGGACGGACCATGTCGAAGCAGGAATCTTTATGAGCCATTATCCCTGCGCTGTTGGCAAGGGTGTTGAGCCGAAGCTCTATACCCGTTGCGCGCGCCGCGTCAACTGCATCCCTGAAATTCCTGATCTGGGAATCCGTGAAGGCGCTGTCTTCTTCGTCAGCAGAGGACAGGTGAGACATCAGCCCCTCGATTTTAAGCCCTGGAAGCCTCATAATCTCTTTTATGAACGTCACGGCCTGCTGATGAGGGGTGCCCAGCCGTCCCATGCCTGTATCTATCTTCACGAGGATCCCGGCCGTTTTTGATCTTTTTACCGCCGCCCCTGCAAGCATAGCTGCTGATGGCAAGTCGAAGACTACAGGTGTTAAATTGCCTTCTATAACAGCTTCAGCCTCCTCAATCGATTTTATTCCGCACAGGATCACAAGAGGGACCCTGATCCCCTTTTGCCTCAACTCCAGCGCCTCATGCAGGAAGGCGGCGCCCAGGGAATAGACGCCGTTGCTTTCAAGGGCAGCTGAGACCTCAGCCAGACCATGTCCATAGGCGTCTGATTTTACAATCCCCATGATTTTAATGCCGGGACGGATAAGCTTTTTTACCTGCCCTAGATTAAAGGCAAGGGAAGAAAGATCTATCCTTACAGCATTTGGGGTATGCAACATTATTTTATTCCTTTCAGGCTGTTTTTCCAGACAAGATAAAGGAGTCCGCTGATATAGCTCAGGCGCAAGGCAAATAAAAGATTTCAAATCTCAAATTTGAAATTTCAAATTTTTCCATGCGCCTTACGCCCTGTTATAAACACACCTTCAGAACTAAAGCATTATATCTACCTGTTTCTCAGAGTCAAATTTTTGTTCCTGGAGCTTAATAAATCTGTTCCCATATATCAAGAGATTATTGGAAAAAAGGGCTTTCATTGACAGCTTTAACCGCACAAAGTATGATGCATTTACCGCTTTATTAAAGCAGACCATGATAAAAACATGACTGCATAATCCATTTTAAAGGGAACAGGAAAATGAAGCTCTTTTTATGTCTTATAGGTTTATTGCTGGTAGTGGAAGGGGTGCCCTATTTTGCCTTCCCGGAGAGGATGAAAAAATGGATGGTAATGGTACAGGAGGCGCCCGACAACCGGCTCAGGGCCGTCGGCTTCCTTGCAATGTGCATCGGGCTTGTGCTGGTATATTTTTTTCGGTCATAAATACTTTGACTTTGGGATCTATTTTAGTTAAAAAAGTCCTTTTAAAATCGACTTTTTTCGGCTAAAACCGATAACTTGGGGTGGCTGCCCTGCATGAATGCAGGTTTTTCCCCATTCCCGGAACGGCACAACAATATCGGATGTTTAACATAGAGGATTATAATTACGATCTGCGTCAGGATCTTATAGCGCAGGTCCCTTCTTCAGCCAGGGACAGCTCCAGACTTCTTTTCGTTGATCGGCAGAAATCTGAATTCTCCGACCACCATTTTTATAACCTCCCCAGCCTGTTGAAAGCGGGTGATCTCCTTGTAGTAAATAACACTAGGGTCGTCCCTGCAAGGCTTTTCGGGAGGAAGGAAAGCGGGGGGCAGGTAGAGGCGCTGGTTCTGGAGCATCAGGATGGCGAGACGAGGTCTGATACGAGATGGTGTCTTATCAAGTCCTCCAAACGGCCAAAAAATGGCGGGCGTTTGTTCTTTGAAAACGGTGTCTGCGGGATTGTCGAAGACTCAAGGCCTGACGGCCTCACCAGGATTTCATTTTCCGGACCCCAGACCATTGACAGCCTTATGGAGGAAAAGGGCATCATGCCTCTTCCCCCATATATCAGGAGGGACAGCAACGGGTTTGCAGCACTGGACAGGGAAAGATATCAGACGGTTTTTTCAAGGAATAAAGGGGCTGTCGCCGCACCTACTGCCGGTCTTCATTTTACAGATGAAACAATCGAGCGGCTGAGGCAGGCAGGGATCGGCCTGGTGGAACTGACCCTTCACGTAGGTCACGGGACATTCCGCCCCGTGAGGGTTGCTGACATACGGGAGCACAGGCTTGGCGAAGAGACCTATATAATTGAACCGGAGGCCGCCGGCGCCGTCAACAGGGCCAGAAGAGAAGGCAGAAGGGTGATTGCCGTGGGTACAACGGTCGTAAGGACCCTGGAGAGCGCGGTTAATAAAGAGGGGGACATCCTTCCCGGAAGGGGAAAGACAGGGCTGCTGATCACTCCAGGCTTTAAATTCAGGGCGATCGACGGTATGGTAACCAATTTCCATCTGCCTAAATCCTCCCTGCTCTTTCTGGTGTCCGCCTTCGGGGGATTTGAACTGATAAAAAAGGCCTATGAGCGGGCAGTTGAAAAGGAATACCGTTTTTACAGCTACGGAGATGCGATGCTAGTCTTATAGGGCAATCAGAAGTTAAGAGGTTAAGAAGTTAAGAGGTTTAGCCTTTAACTTCTCAACTTCTCATCTTCTTAACTTCTGCCGATAGCGACGCGTTAATTTGCTCTTAAAAACTGAATTAGGAAAAATTTGAAGTTCGAAATCTTATATAAAAGCGCCTCCACCCGCGCCAGGGTGTGCGAGATGGAAACTGCCCACGGGAGTTTCATGACGCCGGTTTTCATGCCGGTGGGGACCCAGGCAACGGTCAAGGCCCTTTCTCCGGAAGAGCTTGAGGATGCAGGTGCAAGGATAATACTTGCCAACACCTATCACCTCTATCTGAGACCCGGACACGGGGTAGTGGAAAAACTGGGGGGGCTTCATCGTTTCATGCACTGGGACAGGCCGATACTTACCGACAGCGGCGGGTTTCAGGTTTACAGCCTTTCCGGGCTAAGGAAGATAACTGAAAAAGGCGTCGCTTTTCAGTCCCATATTGACGGGTCAAGCCATTTTATCGGGCCGGAAGAGGCTATAAGGATACAGAAGTCCCTGGGAAGCGATATCATAATGGCCTTTGATGAGTGCGTCTCATATCCGGCGGACTATAAATATGTA
The DNA here is from genome assembly GCA_041310455.1 of Desulfobacteraceae bacterium. Taxonomy (GTDB): domain Bacteria; phylum Desulfobacterota; class DSM-4660; order Desulfatiglandales; family HGW-15; genus JAFGIC01. The sequence goes on from JBFYXR010000345.1 coordinate 13,542, forward strand.
CTGGATTCGGTAAGGCTTACAAGCCTTTGGGCATCAAGGTGTCTGGGGGAGAAAAGGGGGGAGACACAGGCTCTCTTCGGAATAGTCCAGGGGGGCATGTACAGCGACCTGAGGGAGATGTCGGCGAAGGCACTGGTGGAGATGGGCTTTGACGGCTACGCCCTTGGCGGTCTCTCGGTAGGCGAAGACGCCGATACAAGGCAGAGGATTATTAAAGAGACCACGGCCTTTCTGCCGGAAGATAAACCGGTCTATCTCATGGGTGTGGGCAAACCCGAGGACATCCTGGAGGCCGTCATCCTGGGTGTGGACATGTTCGACTGCGTGATGCCTACACGGAATGCCAGGAACGGTACGCTCTTTACAAGCACAGGCAGGCTTGTTATAAAGAACGCACAGTACATTGACGATGAAAGACCCGTTGACGAGGGCTGCGATTGTTATACGTGCTCCCATTTTTCCAGGGCCTATCTGAGGCATCTTTATATGGCCAATGAGCTGCTTGTTTACAGGCTGAACAGCATTCATAACATCCATTATTATACACGGTTTATGGATGATATCCGCAACGCCATAAGGGATGAGAGGCTTGAAGAATTCAGGGAGAACTTCTATAAACGGAGAGAGGCTGGAAATCAAATCGTTGAATAGTCAATTGGTGAAACGGTTAAACAGAAGTCTTAACCGCCTGACGACTTGACTGGTCAAATAAAAAAACGGGGGATTTATTATGGATTTTGCATCATATGTATATGCCATGGGCACTACAGGCGGCACCGGTACAAACGCATCAGGGGCCGGCTGGATAAATTTAGTATTTATCGCTTCGATATTTTTTATCTTCTATTTTATATTAATCAGGCCTCAGCAGAAGATGAGAAAACAGCATAATGAAATGCTGACCGCATTGAAAACAGGGGATAAGGTTGTCACCACCGGCGGGATTTACGGCGATATTACCGGCATCGACAATAATGCCGTTACAATAGAGATAGCGCCCAAGGTAAGGATAAAGATTACCAGGGAATCCGTCTCGTCGGTTGTGAAATGATGTGCCGGATATAGAGGGCCTAAAGCTCTCCCCCCTCTTAAGATAAGAGGGGGTCAGGGGGAGTTATGAAAAGATCAGGATACGTTAACGTAACCCCTCCTCCCTGCCCTTACCCTAAGGGGAGGTAAGACCATTCGCATTTGATTGAAGTTTCATTCAAGAATGTAAAAATTTTGATTCGCAGCCGATCAGGTTAGCTGCTCAGGAATTATAAAATTCATTCGTTAGCAAAGGGGGATAAACGTGTCAAAAAATTTAGGATTGCGAAGCGCAATATTTGTTGTTCTGACGATTGTAGCCTTGGTCTACCTCGTCCCGACGTTCAGCAAAGAGCTTCCTTCATGGTGGAAGTTTCTGCCGAAGGAAAAGGTAAAGCTCGGTCTTGATCTTCAGGGGGGCATGCAGCTTGTGCTGGAGGTAGAGGTGGCTAAGGCGCTGGAATCGGAACTGGAGAGGGTTGCCGAGGATATCAGGGACGACCTGAGGAGTGAAAAGATAAAGTATTCCGATATCAAGCGTAACAGCACAAACGGCATTGATATCACCCTTTTGAGCGCTCAGGATGTGAAATCCTTTGAGGTCTTAAAGAATTCCCTGTATCCGGATTATGATATGGCCAATGGGGAGAAGACTGAAAACGGTCAGGTTGTCAGTATGAACATGACACAGGCGGCCATTCAGAATATGATGACTTCATGGACGGAGCAGGCCAAGGAGACCATATGGAACAGGATAGACCAGTTTGGCGTGAACGAGCCCTACATTACCACCCAGGAGGATAACAGGATACTCATTCAGCTTCCCGGGATCAGCGACCCTGACAGGGCAATAAGCCTCATCGGCAAGACCGCCCAGCTGGAATTCAAACTGGTGGACGAGGAGAACAGCGTTGAAGATGCGCTTAAGGGCAATATCCCTGTCGATGATGAGATACTCTACAACACTGAGGTTGACCAGGAGACCGGACGGACCGAAAGGACGCCCTATCTCGTTAAAAAGCGCACATCCCTTACAGGATCATATATCACCGACGCAAAAGTGGACCTTGACCAGTACAATGCCTACTCCGTATCGCTGTCCTTCAACAAAAAGGGCGCCAGGATTTTTGAGAGCATCACCGGCGCCAACGTGAATAAACGTCTGGCCATTGTCCTGGATAATAATGTGTATTCAGCGCCGAATATTAATGAGAAGATATCAGGCGGAAATGCCCAGATCACAGGCAGGTTTACCTCCGACGAGGCCAATGACCTCAGGATAGTCCTGAAGGCCGGCGCCCTCCCTGCCCCTGTAACCATCCTGGAACGCAGGACCGTCGGCCCGTCCCTCGGTCAGGACTCCATCGACCAGGGGATCAAGGCCATGCTCCTGGGCGGCGCCCTGGTTGTCCTTTTTATGATACTTTATTACGGGTTCTCAGGGCTTATCGCCGTTGTGGCCCTTATCCTGAATACCCTTATTATTATGGCGGGCCTGGCCTTTTTTGAGGCGACGCTGACCCTGCCGGGATTGGCCGGTATGATACTTACCATCGGTATGGCGGTTGATGCCAATGTTCTCATATACGAACGCATACGTGAAGAGCTGAGGGTCGGCAAAACCCTGCGCGCGTCGGTAGAGGCTGGATATGAGAAGGCCACCATAACAATTTTTGATTCGAATCTTACAACCCTTATCACTGCTCTGATCCTGTTTCAGTTCGGCACAGGGCCTGTTAAGGGTTTCGCTGTTACCCTGACCATCGGTCTTATAGCTAATTTTATTACAGCCGTTTACGCTACCAGGGTTTTCTTTGATTATTTGGTCATTAACCTGAACTGGAAGAAGATAAGCATCTAATTTAAGATCCGGGAGGTCCTGATGGATCACCGGCAAAATATGGTCAGAGGAGTAATCTTATGCAATTTATTAAACCGGGTATAAATATAGATTTTATGGGTAAAAGGAATTACGCGTTTGCGTTATCCGCTATCCTTATCATAATAGGAATGGTCGCGCTCTTCATGAGAGGCGGACCCAATCTGGGGGTTGACTTTTCAGAAGGGTGGGCGATCCAGATCAAACTGCCGGCCCCCCAGAATATTTCAGATATCAGGGAGGCAATAACCCCTGTTAATCTGGATGAAGCGGAGATCCAGTCCATTGGTGATAAGGATTCCGCTGAATATATCATAAGGGCAGGGCAGTCGGAAAACATCAACTCGAATACGCTCAATGAGGACCTCCTGAAGGCCCTGACGACCAGATTCGGAGAGAACTCGGAGGTGCGGAGCGCTGACATGGTAGGGCCTAAGGTCGGGGAAGACCTCCGGAATAAGGCCCTTGCGGCTATCTTTTATTCCATCCTCCTTATTGCCGTGTATATCTCCGGCAGATTTGAGCAGAAATGGACCATAAGCATTATCATGGCCGTGTGCTTTATCGTAGTCGTCCTGCTGGGCTTGAGCCTCGGGGCCAGCATGAAATGGCTCATCCTGATAGCCTTTATAACAACCCTTTTATTCTGCTGGGTGCTCCGGCTCAGATACGCCATGAGCGCTATTCTGTCTCTTATCCATGACACGCTCATTGTCATGGGGGCCTTTGCCATTACAAACAAAGAGATATCACTTACCGTAGTGGCTGCGATTCTTACCCTGATCGGTTATTCGCTTAACGATACCATTGTCACCTTTGACAGGATACGGGAGCATCTGAGAAATACCCCCGGTAAAAAAGACCTGGCAGAGATAGCAAACAGGAGCGTCAATGAGACCCTGAGCAGGACGATCCTGACATCCGGCACGGTCTTTGCCGTTGTTGTGGCGCTTTTCTTCCTTGGCGGGGTTGTTATCCACGATTTTGCCTTTGCCATGCTTATAGGAACTATTTCGGGGGTCTATTCAACCATATTCATAGCAGCCCCCTTCCTGTTTCTGTGGAAAGATAAGCCGGTCAAAAAGAGCAGATAGGGATAAATGTCACAGAAAAGTTTTTAAATATTACATACTCAACCTAAAGGGCTTTTCTCTGGATGGGTATGTCAATTCATGAGAGTTTGAAAGTTCAATATTTATATTCTCTCTCCTTGCAGATGTGATTGCACACATTATTTCCTCCCCTCTTAGGGGAGGACTAAGGTGGGGTCTCTTCATATATTATAATTATCTATTGATGTCTAAAGACCCCCTCCAGCCTCCCCCTAAAAGGGGGAGATGAATTTTTTCTTGTTCACTTGATTAATTTTTCCTCCATAAGGTCCTTTTCCCATGAACAATGATCAACCCATAAAAGCAAACACGCAGTCGTCCTCCCCCATAAAAAAAAGAAAGAGGGTAAGAAAGCCCGGAACAAAGAGACCCATGGCCGTAAGACTTGGAATCACCCTGATAATTATTGCCCTGTTATTGGGCGCCTTCAAGTTATGGACATGCCTGAAAGTTACTGAACCTCATCTTAATTATATCGATGTGACCAAAAACGGGGAGTCGCTCGTTCTGCTGGATGGAGAGAAGGCCCGATTCCACCCGGGCGACAGGCTGGAAATAACCGGTATCTCCACCAATGTATGCTTCAACAGGGGAGTCCGCATTGCTTCAGAGGGGATGGACGCCAACAGCCTTGTATATGATGAGGTCCTCCTGTCCGATATGCTGCCTGATAATGATGTCTATTCCAACTATACATTCAGGCTGGAGGTCAAGAGATACAATGCGTTAATGGGCTACGTTGACCTTGTAATCGAGCCTCTTGTGGAGGACTGGCTCGAAAAGGCCGAAAGAACCATTGAAAGCGATAAAAAGATAGAGGTCCTGAAGCAGGCGCTGGTCCTCTTCCCGGAAGAAGGGCGGATAAGGGACAGGCTGATCAGGGAATATATGTCCCTGCAGGATTGGGAGGATGCCGCAAAGGCGCTTGAAGGTGCAGTTAAGGAGAAGCCTGATCAGGAGGACTATAAAACGCTGCTTGAAGTCTATGAAAAGATGTCGAGCAGTATCGGCGCTGTCTCTGTGCTCAGGAGGATGATAGACCTGGCGCCTGATGATGTAAGTCTGAAGATCAGACTGGCTGACGCCCTCAGCAATGCAGGGCAGTCAATGGAGGCCATAGGGATTTATGAAGAACTCCTTGACGGATTAAACGGGCAGGAACTGCTTTCAGCCTATTGCAGCCTCGGATACCTTTACGCCGAGACGGGGGAAAACGAAAAGGCAATCTCCTTTTATTTAAAGGCCCTTAAACTGAATGACAGTGATGCAAATATCTACCGGAATCTTTCCCTGCTCTATGAAAAGACAGGCAGGAAGAATGAGGCAAACAAGTATCTTGCCAGGTCTGTAGAGCTGAAGCCCGATTCACAGGATGACAAACTGAAGCTGGCCGGAAATCTCCTGGAGGCAGGGAAGATAAAAGAGGCCGAGCAATCTGTCAGGGCATTCCTTAAGGACAACCCGAAATCCATGGATGCATGGCTGTTGAGTGCCCGTATTGCTGAAAAGAACGGGGACAAGAAGACACTGAAGACAGCCTATGAAAAGATTCTTGAAATCAATCCCGGCAACAATACCGTCATCTATAACCTCGGGGTTATGGAGTACGAGGCAGGCAGCCAGGACAAGGCCCTGTCCTATTTTGAAAAATATATCAAATCCGTCCCTGATGACGGGACAGCCCACCTGTTCCTCTTTGAGATATACAAGGCACAGAAAAAAGATGATATGGCCTACAGGTCGGCTTCCAGGGTTATTGAACTGAAGCCCGATGAAACGGAATGTTGGGGATATGTCTTTGAATATTTGAATACAAGACAGAGATACAATGACATGGTATCCATAATGGAGGAAGGAATCGAGGCCAGGCCCAAAGATGTGAAAATAAGGAAATATCTTGTTGCCGCATATCTTAAGGCGGGGAAGGAAAGCCAGGCCATAGTCCACATGAAGGAAGCCATTGAACTTAACCCGAAGGATGCGGATATGCTGATGCAGCTGGCGCAGCTTTACGAGAAGCAGAATAAGCCCAAAGAGGCCCTG
>JBFYXR010000346.1:0-2942 GCA_041310455.1 Desulfobacteraceae bacterium
AATGCTGCTTACTGAAGAGATCATGAAACAGAGCGAACGCATTGATTCCATAGATCAGTAAAACAGGTAGCCCATCTCGCCGGCCGTTATGTAAAATCCAGCGCTTTCCGACTCTTCCGCATATATAATAGGGAGTCAGCCCTCTATCATAAAGCAAACAAGCTAAAAAGGACTGATCCTTTGTATTTAAATACTTTAATCCTGCAGCCTTGCTCGCCTGTGCCTCTTGCTATACTCAGAATAGAGAGATTTAATACCGCCACCTATTATGAATGCCGCTAAAAAGCCAAACATCGTTAATGTTACCCCTAATGCTTCTGTAAGAAAATAAACTATTAAAGATGCTACAACGCTGATAATCAAAAAATATGAGTAAAAAAGAATGATTTTTTTATATGGATACGTTTCCGGTTTTTCATGAGGAGGTGAGACACTTTCGAGTTTCCAGATCAGCAGAATTATACCTATGATTATAAAAAGAGTTAAAAATTTTATCATTTTCCCCCATAGCAGTGAGGAAGCAGCTCCACGCCTCCTCACTTCGACGTTTCCATGTAAGATCTTATTCTTTTATTATTTCAGGGAGCGTAACGGCCCGTTCATAAGCCACATATTTTTTCATTTTTTCATTGATGATATCTTTTCCCTGGGCTGCTTTTCCATGACCTTTCCGGATATTGTTGTCATGAAGTTCCTGTCCCAAAGGACTCCAGCGGTTTTTCGCTTTTTCTTCGTCAGTAAATTTAACCCTTAATTTATCACCGTCCATACTTAAGCTGGCTTTGGTAAGGCATTGTGGACAGTATACACCGTCTTCCCGGATTTCCAAAAGGTTTCCATGACAGTCCGGGCATACTCCTTCGTGCCCGACATAGGAATATTTTTCGCCGCTTTTCTTCGCGGTCAGGGCATCCGCGACATTTTTCCCCAATTTTTTCATGCGCTCTAAAACATGGTCTTCCAACAAAACAGCTCCTTTTGAAGGCATAAAGTCATAGTGCACAGCATCTACAACGGCTTCATATGAGCCGCAAAGTTCCATAGCTGTCATTCTACACACATTCAGGGTAAAGTTTGTCCAGTCTGTACCACCGATAGAAAAAGCAGCTCCGACTTTATTATTTTTATGAACCAAATCCCGATAGTTTCCACTCGCATGAAGCTTGTTAAGAAAACTGACCATTGCTCCTGTAGGAAGAAGATTATAGGCTGGACTTGATACAATGATTGCATCAGCCTCTCTCATAAGCTGCTCAATGAAATAGAAGTGATCCGAGCCATTTTTATGGATACATCTGAAATCCCAATTTCCTTTTAAATGATTTATCATGCAGGTTTCGCATCCGACACAGTGTCTGATTTCGGCATCCTGGATCCGGATAAGCCGACATTCAGCCCCGATTTTTTCTTCGATAGCCATAAAAGCTTCTTTCATCATGATTTCCGTATTACCGTTTTTCCTGCCGCAGCAGATACCTAATACCTTCATTTCATTCTCCTTTATCATTCGTGTTACAGTTACAAAGTTTTGAATAATATCCGAACCCTTCACACCAAAACGCACTCAGCAAGAGGTCTGTAATATCGCCCTTCTCAAAACCTATCAGCAGGGTCCTATGTTCCCCATGTGTCACAGCTATAACCAGTGATTAAGTAGTTTCCGTATGATCTTCAAATAATTAAAGGTAACCATTAATAACTCACCCTCTCTTATCTTAAGAGAGGGATTTCGTCAATCAGGCTTCATTGAACAGATCTCTAAAGATTTTGCGGTATCCGATCTCCGAGCGGACCGATAAATTCATTATCAATGGGAAATGTTGTAATTACACGCAAAATTATAGAATAGATTTTGTGAAATTATGGATATTATCGGGATTATTCCGGTAAAATGTCAAGAATTTTGAATGCTACACAAGATTAACCCTGGGCCTTCCTGATAGCGGATGGCTGTCTACCAGGACAGGGCACTCATAGACATCTTCAACATTGGAGGCTGTGATTACCTTGCCCGGATCTCCTGCGGCATAAATGCCTCCGTGTTTAAGCATTATCAGCCTGTGGCAATACTGCGCCACAAGATCAATGTCATGGGAGACCAGGGCTACGCTTAATCCCTTTTCCCTGCACAGTGATGATATAAGCATGAATATGTCCCTCTTGAATTTTAGGTCAAGAAAGGATGTAGGCTCATCCAGAAGGATCACCTTCGGCTCCTGGGCAAGTGCCCTCGCAATAAAGACCCTCTGTTTTTCTCCCTCGGAAAGATCATGTATTGAGCGGCCTGCAAATTCAAGGGCCTCTGTCGCCTTTAATGCATTAAATGCAATCTCCATGTCCATCGGCCCTTCAAACTGCATCCTCTTGAGATGGGGAAATCGGCCCATGAGAACCACCTCCAGCGACGTAAAGGAGAATCTGAAGGTATTCTCCTGGGACACCATGGCAACCTCCCTCGCAAAGGCTGATCTTTTAAAGCCGTGGAACGGCTTGTTCCTGATGGAGATCTCGCCCTCCTGGGGTTTAAGGACGCCGTCCATGATTTTCAACAGGGTGCTTTTTCCCGATCCGTTGGGCCCGAGGACGCCCAGGATCTCCCCTGCCTTCAGATCGAGGTCAATCCCCTTGAGGGCCGGCCTTTTTTCATACCTGTAACCGATATTTTTCAGTCTCATGACCGGGTCCACTGGCTGCCTCTCTTTTTAAGAAGAATTATAAAAAATGGAGCGCCCAGGAACGCCGTGATAACGCCCACAGGCAGTTCGCTGGGAGAAACAACCGTCCTTGCCAGGGTGTCTGCGGCTATCAGGAAGATTGCGCCTCCGATGGATGCAACCGGAAATAACAGACGGTGGTCTGAATGGAATGCCATCCTGGCGAGATGGGGGACAATAAGACCCACGAAACCGATAAGGCCTGAAAAGGCCACCACAAGCCCCATA
>JBFYXR010000357.1:0-7621 GCA_041310455.1 Desulfobacteraceae bacterium
TGGTATTCCAAAGGGCAGTCTTGAGAAATCTACCATAGCCCTTTTTGAAAAGTCAGGATGGAGGATAAGCGTAAACAGCAGGAGCTACTTCCCTGACATTAATGATAAGAGCATCGAATGCAGCATTTTAAGGGCGCAGGAGATGTCACGCTACGTGGAGAACGGGACTATTGACGTGGGCCTGACAGGCAGGGACTGGATAGAGGAAAACGAATCCGACGTGGTCGTTGTCGATGACCTGGTCTATTCCAAGGTAAGCCAGAACCCCGCAAGGTGGGTCCTGGCCGTGCCTGCGGACTCAGATATAAAAGAGCTTAAAGACCTTCAGGGTAAAAAGATCGCAACTGAACTGGTCAACTTTACCGTCAGGTATTTCAAGGAAAGAAATATTGATGTGGATGTGGAATTTTCATGGGGCGCGACAGAGGCAAAGGCCGTTTCAGGGCTTGCCGATGCAATTGTTGAGGTCACTGAAACCGGAAGCACCATCAGGGCCCATGGTCTGAAGATAATCCATGAACTGATGCAGTCCAACACGCAGCTTATAGCCAATAGGTCCGCCTACAAGGATGAATGGAAGAAGGATAAAATCGCCCAGATATCCCTGCTTCTTAAAGGCGCCCTCAAGGCCGAAAACATGGTCGGGCTCAAGATGAATGTCTCTGAAGAAAGGCTTGAAGGGGTCATTGCCATCCTGCCCAGCCTGAATGCCCCAACTGTAGCCCACCTCTACAAATCAACGTGGACATCTGTGGAGACCGTTGTGGACGCCAAATCCGTCAGGGAGCTTATCCCGAGGCTTATCAAGGCAGGCGCAGAAGGGATTATAGAGTATGCCCTGAATAAGGTGATCTAGTTTTCAATTAATATAGATAGTACATGACAGACCCCCTCATTCCATTCCAGGAGTGCATTGTCATGCATATGACGATCCGGTCATGATTTTTCGTATGGCATGCATCTTGCTAATTATTTGAAGTATATAGATTATTAAAGAGGGGGCAGCAGATGAAGAAATCAAAGATCAGGATATTGTTAATCAGCGAAAATTCGGCTTATGTTCAGACTATTCTGAATGCACATTCCGGGTGTGAAAAAACAATCACCCTTGACACCGCTGAAACCCTGTCTGACGGGCTGAGCCGGTTCATGCATGATGGAGTAGAAGCCATATTACTGCATCTGTCGCAGCAGGCACTGTTTGAGGCGCTTGAATCTGTGCGTGAGCGGGGAATCATACTGCCTGTTATAGCCCTTATCCGGAGTGGTGATGAGGATTCATGGGTGCGCGCAATCAAAGAAGGGGCGCATAATTATCTCTTTGAAAACACTGTTGATGCGGACTCTCTTGTCTGTTCTCTCCGGTTTGCGGCGGAAAGCTGCAAGATAACGGAATACCTGAGAGAAGCCAGCCTGAAGTTCAAGGAGCATGAAAAATCCGTTGTTGAAATTGAAAGCCTGAAAGGGATTATTGATAAGTACGGATCTGCTGCCCATGAGCTGAATCAGCCCCTGACCGCCCTCCTTGGAAGCATCTATTTGATGAAGCTGGACAGGGATGACCCGGAAAAAATTTCCCGTCATATGGAAAGAATTGATGATTGCGGAAAGCGTATATCAGCCATTGTCAAAAAAATCCAGGGCATGCTTCATGAAAAAAATAAATATTATCTGGGAAACGCCTCTTTAAATAACCCGGATCAAAAACCGGTGCCCTGCGTAGAAGTCTCGGACAACAGCTTTGAAGATCTCAACAACCTTTTCCGGACAGTTCAGGCCCGCTGTAACGGGACTGCGATCTGAAAAAAGATAAAATTCTTGTTAAAATGATAGTGTAAGGGATTGGAAAAATATGGACGTCTCTTTTATAAAAAGCGCATTCAAGGAAGATCAATACCCGCCTGCAGACAGGCCTGAGATAGCCTTTGCGGGAAAGTCCAATGTGGGAAAGTCATCATTGATAAATATTCTCGTAAACAGGAAAAAGATGGCAAAGACAAGCTCAAAGCCCGGAAGGACACAGTCCCTGAACTTTTTTGAGATCAAAGACAAAAAACTGTGCATGGTGGATCTGCCTGGATACGGCTTTGCAAGCGTGCCGCTTGAGATAAAAAAATCATGGGGGACCATGGTGGAGACATACCTGAGGTCCCGTCCGAGCCTCAAGGCGGTTGTGGTCATTCTTGATATCAGGAGAGACCCCTCCGGGGGAGATATGGATCTTCTGAACTGGCTGAACGCATACGGTATCACGGCTGTCACCGTTCTTACAAAGGCGGATAAGCTTTCTCGCCAGCAGGCACTGGCGCGGGCCAGACTGATAGCCGGAGAACTCGGAACCACAATTAACGGGACGCCCATTATTTTTTCAGCAAAGACAAGGGAAGGGAAAGACGAGATTTGGGCCGCGATTGAGAAGTCTATTGAGCCTTGAAATCAGGAAGACCGTACGCCTTTATCTTTTTATGAAGGTTGCTTCTTTCAACGCCGATGGCCTCAGCCGTCTGGGAAATATTTCCGTTAAATTCCCTGAGTTTCCGGATGATGAATGTCTTTTCAAACTGCGCCTTGGCATCCTTGAATGAACCGGCATCCATACAGGATGCATTTTCATCTTTTGTGCTGTCCTGATTGAACGATATAGGCAGATCCTGAATGCTTATGGTGTTTCCCCTGGACATTATCGCAAGCCTCTCAACGAGATTCTTCAACTCCCTGATGTTCCCGGGCCAGTGGTATTTTTTAAGCGCGTCAATTGCCTCTTCAGTTATCCGTTTTTCCTCAAGCCCCGCCCTTATGTGTATATCCATTAAAAACGATTTCACAAGGTCAGGCAGATCTTCAAGCCTGTCGCGCAGCGGCGGAACCTTGAGCGGCACAACATTCAGCCTGTAATAAAGGTCATCCCTGAACGTCCCCTTTTCAATTTCGCTTTCAAGATTTTTATTCGTAGCCGCGATTACCCTTACATCCACGCGTATGGTCTTGGATCCGCCTACCCTCTCGAATTTCTGCTCCTGCAGTATCCTGAGTGTCTTGGATTGCGTCTTCAGGCTCATGTCCCCTATCTCATCAAGAAAGAGGGTCCCTTCATTGGCAAGGTCGAATTTTCCCTTTTTCATGGAGGCGGCCCCGGTAAATGCACCCTTTTCATGGCCGAAGAGTTCGCTCTCAATGAGTTCCTCGGGTATTGCCGCGCAGTTTACTTCGATCATGGGCTTTCGGCTGCGCCTGCTTATCCCGTGAATAGCATGCGCTACAAGTTCCTTGCCTGTCCCGTTTTCGCCCGTGATAAGCACCCACGCATCTGTCGGGGCGACTATCTTTATCTGCTCCTTCAACTCCCTTATGACCCTGCTTTCGCCTGTTATCGTGTGCCTGCTTTTTTCCTTTTCCCTGAAATGGGTTATCTCCTCTTCAAGCTGATAATACTGCAGGGCGTTGTTGACCGACAGCAGTATCTTGTCAAGGGAAAGGGGTTTCTCGATAAAATCATAGGCGCCAAGCTTTGTGGCCTTGACGGCCGTCTCAATCGTGCCGTGCCCTGACATCATTATGACCTGGAGCGTGGGATAAGCCTCTTTGATCTTAACAAGGGTCTCCATCCCGTCCATGCCGGGCATCCATATGTCCAGCAGCACCAGGTCCGGGATGTTCTCCTTGATCCTCTCAAGCGCCGCGGCCCCGCTTGATTCACACTGCACCTCGAATCCTTCATCCGTAAGTATGCCTTCAAGGGAAAGAAGTATGCTTTTCTCATCATCAACAATAAGGATAGTCTTGGACATCTCATATCTCCTGAAGAGTTTTGCCGCTGATCATATTCAAGGCGATCCGCGCAGTCCTGTCGGAAGCGCCCCCTTGCCCCATGCTTTCCCTGATCTTCCCGAGTTTCCTTAACATGCCCTTCCTGTATGCCTCGTTATCGAGGATCATGGAAGCCTTTTCCGCAAGCGCCTCCGGCGTTACTTCATCCTGCAGGACCTCAGGAACCGCCTCCTCTCCGGCGATAAGGTTTACGATGCTTACATAGGGTACATTTATAACCATTTTCCCTATTGCATAGGACAGGGGAGACACGCGGTAGGCTACAACCATGGGAACGCCCATAAGTGCCGTCTCAAGTGTGGCTGTCCCGGATGCCACCAGGGCCAGATCGCACACCTTTAAAATACTGTATATATCCCTTTGTGATACAACAACCTTAAGCGATGTCCTGTCAATAAAAGGCTGAATAAGTTCCGGAGATATTGTCGGGGCGAGGGGCAGGACACACTGAAGGCCCGGATACCGTGAGGACAATATTTCAGCGGCCCCGATCATGGACGGCAGAAGATTTCTAATCTCATCTGTCCTGCTGCCGGGCAGGAGTCCAAGGACAGGCATTCCACTGCCCGTAAACAGTTCACTTGAAATACTGTCCCTGTCCAGGTTTTCAGGTATCGCATCCATGACCGGGTGTCCGACGTACACCACGTCAAGCCCTGCCCCCGACTTCAGGTAAAACTCCTTTTCAAAGGGCAGAATAACAGCCATCTTGTCCACGCGCCTGGCGATCTTCTTTACCCGTCCCCTTCGCCATGCCCATACCTGAGGGCTGATGTAATACAGCACCGGGACCTTGTGCCGCGCTGCAGTGCGTGCAAGGCTGATGTTGAAATCGGGAAAATCTATAAGGATAAGAAGGTCAGGCCCGGTTTTTTTTAGCAGGGAGCGCATCCTGCCATGCGCACTTAACAGGTTTTGCAGTTTAGAGAACACCTCCGTCAGGCCTACCACCGCAAGATCTGACGAATGTGCGATGATATCTACGCCCGCCTCCTCCATCTTTCTGCCGCCTATGCCCCTGATAATGACAGAATCATCCAGTTTTCTGACCGCACTCACCAGGGCGGCGCCATGGAGGTCACCGGATGCCTCTCCAGCCACGATCAATATGTTTTTTCTCTTTATTTCGGGCATGTTTAATAAAAAGGCGCAAGGCTTATGGCGCAGGGCGCAAGGGTTTTCGATGCCTATTTAATCTTATTCCTTATGCCTTGTGCCCTGCGCCTTGCGCCGGTTTAAATTTATATATAACCCCCAAAACCCGGAACAACGGATTTATCACACCGGGATATGGGTATCTACGCCTGCGGATGAAATTCCCCGCAGCCCTTTTTAATCATATCGATTATCAGCAGCGCAATCTTAAGGGCCTTACGTTCATCCCTCTCCGTCATGACGGGCTTGGCTCCGTTGATTACGGAGCTTACGAAATAGTTGATCTGGTCAGCCAGGGGATCGCTGTTTGGAAAATCCTCCCTGACGGATTGAAGATTCAGTGTCCCGGATGAATCCTTGATGCTGCTGTCCATGCGGGTCATGTAAAATTCCCTTTTATGACAGTCGGCAAGCAGAAAGGCGTCCGGCTGAAACACCCTGATCTTTCTTGTGACCCTGTCGGATACCCTGCTTGCGGTCAGGTTGGCTGTTATTCCGTTTTCAAAGACAAGCCTGGCGTTAGCCACATCGGTCTTTCCTGTTACCACGGACATTCCTACGGCGTGAATGTCCTTTACCTCTGACCGGGCTATATGGAGGATGATATCCAGATCATGTATCATCAGATCAAGAACCACATCCACATCAGTTCCCCTTATAGTGAAATTATTCATCCTGTGTGATTCAATAAAAAGAGGCCTGTTCAGCAAAGACTCCATCTTTACCACCGCCGGGTTAAACCGTTCAACCAGCCCTACCTGAAGAATAAGCCCCTTATCCTCGGCCATGTTTATCAGGGTGTCGGCGGGTCCCAGCTGGTAGGTAATGGGCTTCTCAATCAGCAGATGTTTGCCCGCTGAAAGGATATCCTTTGCCACCTCGAAATGGGATTCAGTGGGCACCGCGAGACTGACGGCATCCGCCATGGCAAGAAGCTTTTCATAATCACTGTATGACCTGACATCATAACGCTGCCCTATCTCACTGGCGCGGTCATAATTGGTATCCACGACGCCTATGAGCTCCACTCTGGGGTTTGCCTTGTACTTCTGAACATGGTACTGTCCCAGATGACCGACGCCGATCACGCAAATTTTAAGCTTATCCTTTTTCAATTAATTCTTCTCCCCGGTAACACACAATAGAAATACCCGCCTTATCAGCGTATTCGATCATCTTCTGCCTGTCGAACAACAGGGTCTTCTCTGCCTCTAAAGCCAGAACAGATGCCTTTACTCCTGCCATTACCTCGACAGTCTCAAGACCTACTGAAGGGACATCAAACCTGAGATCCTGTTCGGGTTTGCTGACCTTGACGACAACGGCATCCCTGCCTGCGATCCTGCCCCCGCGTTTGATGGTTTCATTGGTCCCGTCGATAGCCTCAAGGGCAAGAACAGTTCGGTTTCTGATCACCACGCACTGTCCGACATCAAGCCTGCCCATTTCCTTGGCCACCTGCCACCCCAGACGGATGTCCTCCTCCTGAGCCTTGTCCGGCCTTTTCTTTGTGAGGCATCCCTTCTGCGCGAGCAGGTCGGGCAGATAATGCGTGGAGGTTACGATCTCTATACCTTCCCTGGAGAGCTCCGAGGCAACGGCCCTGAGTATCCCGTCATCATGAAGAATGGCCAGCCTGGAAATGAGGGCGATTCCCTTGAGATCAGGCCGTGCTTTGAACATGTTCCCCTTTGAAATGGACCCTGCCATAAGGGCCTTTTTCACGCCCTCTTTTTTGAAGACGCTGATGATCTTCCCGAGCTGTCCGAGCTTGACCCAGGTGATTTTGTCGGCAGCATCCGCCAGGGCCGGATCGGTGTCTCCCTCGTGTGCAACAGCCACCACATGAAATCCCTGCCTTCTTGCCGATTCGGCAGCCAGTATCGGGAACTGCCCCCCCCCTGCGATTATGCCAATGCTGTCTTTCCTTCCGTTCATCTCTATCCATAGTTCGGGGAAATCATTCACTCCGGGCTATGCCCCTTTTTGAACTGCTTATGAAATCAAGCAGGACTGCAAGCTCAGGAAAAGACTCCATCTCCGCCCTGACCCTTGCGATCCCGTCTCTGAATATTGCGTTCTCCCGCCAGATAATCCTGTAGGCCTTCCTTAAACCCCGGATAACCTCCCCTGAAAATCCATTGCGCCTTAGCCCGATCTGGTTGGGTCCGTAAAGCCTTGCCCTTTCGCCGGCGGCTATCATATAGGGAGGGATATCCTGGGCAATACCTGCCAGCCCTCCTATAAAGGCATAGGCGCCTATCCTCACGAACTGATGCGCCGCGGAAAGCCCACCCAGCGTTGCATGGTCCCCTAAAGTAACATGACCGCCCAGGGCTGCCGAGTTTGCCATAATTACATGGTTGCCCACAACACAGTCGTGGCCCACGTGTGAGGATGTCATCAGATAATTGCTGCTTCCGACAATGGTAACCCAGTCCTGCTTGGTCGTGCCTCTGTTAATTGTGCAGTATTCCCTGAAGATATTGTCGTCACCGATCTGTACCCTTGTATCTTCTCCCCTGTAGCCTATGTCCTGGGGGGGCGATCCTATAGAAACAAAGGGGTAAAGCCTGTTTCGTTCACCGCTGACAGTATGCCCTTCTATGACGACATGGGGGCCGACATCTGTGTCCCT
>JBFYXR010000358.1:0-3445 GCA_041310455.1 Desulfobacteraceae bacterium
GATGAACTGGGAGTGGACATGCTGTTTCATGTCCCGGATTGGTCCACCAGCATCAAGAATAACATGCTGGATCCGAAGACCTTTAAAAAGATGGTTAAAAACAAACAGGGGATACATGTCCCGCCTGAATACCTGGAGAAAAAGCCCAAAGGCCAGGGCAGCGGAAGCGGTATGGGTGGGTTTGAAATGCCTGTAAGCGGTGAAACAGCGCAAGACGCAGGAGGAGGCCCTCAGGGCGAAGGCGGTAGGGGAAGCGCTCCCCAGGGTGCCAGCGACGGGCCTCCATCGGGCGGCCAGGGTATTCAGGAGACCCCTGAGATCGCCAACAGGGACGGTCGCGCGGTCATCCAGAATGGCGTCATACCCAAATGGGTCGCTGGCATGCTTATCAACTGGATAGGCGACCGGGGATGGCTCCAGAGGATCGGATGGGATATCATGTCTGTCCTCCCCGGTTATCCGGAGTCTGTAATACCACCCGTCACCAGGGATATGATGCCGGCCCAGTTTGACCAGGTGCCATATCTTGAAAAGGTCCCCTTTATGAGGTCCATCCGTCCTGCCTGGCATGCGCTGGAGGGCGACACCATCATCTGCAGGGCCTATGTTACCAATAAGTACAGCAGGAACGGGGAGTATTTTGTTGACCTGATCTTCTGGTGCCAGACACTCGACAGGTATCTTGTCGAAGAGGGCCACGCAACGGTGAAATTGCCCAAGAAGGCTTAGGAAGAGCCGGCTTTATCAGATGTCATACAGCGCCTCGTGTTAACTATAGACAACAAACTGTTAGGCGCCTCCCCCTTTACCCCCTCCAGAGGGGGACAAAAAAAGGCTCTACTGAAGAGGGGATCATGAGGCACTTCAACTTGTAATAAACATTTATAATATTTTCTAAAACGGATCACCAATTTATTAGAACACCAAAATATCAAGGAGGGAATTATGGCAAAAGAAAGTTCAAATTTAACAAGAAGAGAGTTCATGGCCGTCGGTTCCGCAGCTATTGCAGGAACCCTGGTCATGGATATGGCCGGCCCTGCCCCCGCTGCCGAGGCGGCCGCTGCCAAGACAGCGACGACCGGGACACAGAAGACTTATTATATCGGTCATGACTGTATGGGTTGTCAGGTGTGCAGGATGAAGTGCCCTGCGGGAGCTATCAATTATGGTGATGACAGGAATGAGATTGATCAGAAGAAATGCCAGCACTGCGGCACCTGCTACAATGAATGTCCTGTCTCTGTGATCACCGAATGTTGAAACCAACCATAATAATATGAACCCTTTAAAGGGAAGGAGATACATATGGCACATAATACTTTGAACTGCGATTTATGTGTGATCGGCGCAGGCGGAACCGGCCTGGTTGCCGGTGTGAAGGCCGCGGACCTCAGCGGCAAAAAGGTTATAATACTTGAAAAGTCGAAAAAAGTCTTCGGAGGGTCAACGACCTTCGCCCACGGCATGGCCATAACAGACTCAACGTTTCAAAAGAAGGCAGGTGAGAAGGTATCTGATCCGCCATCCGTCTCAGGACAGTTTTTTGACTGGGTATGCGGGAAGGGGGACGTGGAAAGACATTTTACAATAGTCCCGCTGGAAAAGGTCAAGATGAAAGAGTTCGGGAACCTGGTTATGCCTGATCGTGTTGACAGGTACAAAGGTCATCCGGACCACTCCATTGGTCCAGGCTGGCTGGGAACCCTTTTCACGGATGTGATGATTGAATGCTGCGAAAAGATGAATATTCCTGTACTGACAGAGACCAGTGCAAAGGAGTTTATGACGGACATTAACGGCAGGGTGACCGGGGTTCTTGCCGACACCAAAGACGGGACTCTTCAGGTCAACTTTAAGGCATGCATGATTGCGGCCGGAGGCTTTGGGTCTAATGATGCATTGCTGACTAAACTCTTTCCTAGTGTATTTAACGGCAAATCCAGACGCCGCTTCAGCCCTCCTACCTGCACGGGCGACTGGATTGAGCTGGCCGAAAAGATCGGGGCATCCGTTGATGTAAAAAACGCATTTTTCCCGCTTGGCGGCCCTGCGCATCATCCATATTCATATTCAATCTACCGGATAGTTCAGTTTCCCGAGGTTGTAAACGTCAATCTGAACGGAGAGCGCTGGTATGATGAGACAGGCGGGCTGTCTACCGGTGGCACAGCCCTGGGCCTGCAGCCAAAGGGTCAATGTTATGCTGTTGCGGACAGTGATATCCTTGAAATAACGTGGGCCAAGGCCCTTAAAGATCCGAATGAAGAAAGCGACCTCCCCATTCAAAGAAAATTGAAGGAGCATATTGCCTATGAAGTAGCCCTTGATGAGGGAGGCGCCAAAGGAAACCATACAAAAAAGGCAGACACGCTGAAAGAGCTCGCCTTAAAAATGGATATTGATCCAAAGGCCTTTCTTGCGACTATCGAGAAGTATAACCAGTATTGTGAGAAGGGCAAGGACCCTGATTTCGGGAAAAAGGCCGAGTACCTTGTACCTGTCCGCAAGCCACCCTTCTATGCCTTCTGGTGCCAGCGCTTTACCGAAGTCACTCATGGCGGGATAGCGATCAATGAAGAAGGAGAGGTGCTTGATACAAAGGGAAAGGCAATACCGGGTTTATATGCCGGAGGCGATTGTACTACAATATACAGCAGCAGTAGCAGCAATGAAGTCAGCGCCCCGGCAGCAGCTCAAGGTGGAGCACCCGGTGGAGCTCCCGGCGGACAAGGTGCACCGGGTGGACAAGGCGCCCCTGGCGGTCAGGGCGGCGCCCCTGGCGGCCAGGATGGCCCCCCTGCCGGCGGTATGGGTCCCGGCGGTAAGCCTGGCGCCTTCGGTTCCGGTAAAGGCCGGGGCGGCGGCGGGCTTGGCGGGGCAATAACCGCCGGATATTCAACAGGGATCAACATTGCAAAATATCTGAGCAAGGTCTGAAAATCTCGACAGGTGACAGCAAAGTCGCTTGAAGCTGTAGCGGCCAGCTTGATCTGAAATGAGATTTTAGTCCTATTAGTGTGCAGGGAGCCCTTTTTAACGGGTTCCCGGCAGTCTATATTAAGGTTTACCAGGATACTGAAAATGAATAACTCAGTTTTAAGACTTTCACTTATTATTTTAATCTGCAGTCTATATCTCCCCAATGCAGCATATTCAGAAATTAAGGTTGACGGCAGGATTGATGAACCCGAATGGGCAAGCTCCCGTAGTTACCAGGATTTTATCGTAGTCTATCCTCTCACATTAACTAAGCCGCGCCTTTCCACAGATGTAAAGGTCCTTTCTGTCCAGGAGGGGCTGGCTGTGGCGTTCACATGTGACCAGCCGGAAGGGGAATCCAGGACACATACAATTACCCGTCGGGATGCATCCCGGTTTGACAGTGATTCGGTCAGTGTGATGGTGGATTTTGACGCCACCGGAAAGATTGCCTATGAGTTCA
>JBFYXR010000360.1:0-5886 GCA_041310455.1 Desulfobacteraceae bacterium
CGGAACTGCTGAAATCAATATTTAAGATCATCATTGTGGGATGGGCGGCCTTTTCAATCCTTAAAAGTGATTATTCGCTCCTTATACCCCTGATGTATCAGGATAACATACAGATCCTGTCAATGCTGGGCCGTATATCCCTGAAGGTTATCACCCGGGCCTGCTATGTCATCTTTGTCCTGGCGGTCCTGGATTATATCTATCAGAAATGGGAATATGAGCATAACTTAAAGATGACGAAACAGGAGGTTAAGGATGAAAACAAGCAGTCAGAGGGGGATCCCCTGATCAAGTCCCGCATCAGGTCAATACAGCGTGAGATGGCGAGAAGGAGGATGATGAAAGAGGTTCCCAAGGCGGACGTTATAATAACCAACCCTACCCATTACGCCATAGCATTAAGTTATAAGCCTGGAGAAAAAATGGCCGCACCGAAGATTCTGGCCAAGGGGGCCGACAGAATCGCCTTGAAGATTAAGGAGATTGCCGCAAAACACGGCATTCCCATGGTTGAGAATAAACCCTTGGCACAGAATTTGTATAAATTGGAGATAGGACAGGAGGTCCCCCCGAAGTTTTATCAGGCTGTGGCGGAGATACTGGCCTATGTTTACGGCCTCAGGAAGAAAAAGACCGGGACAAGATAATTGTATTTTATGAAATTAAAATTCTAAGAGCAGGAAGATATGGCAGCGGCAAAGGCACCGATAAAGAAGAGCTCGATACTGGCCAACATGGATATAGGGATTGCAGTCGGAATCATAGGGATACTTATGGTCATGATTGTCCCCCTCCCGACCTCTGTGCTGGACCTGCTTCTCGCTTTGAATATTTCTCTGTCCATAATGATAATCCTCGTGACTATCTATGTGGTAAAGCCTCTTGATTTTTCCATTTTCCCCTCCCTGCTGCTCATAACAACACTTTTCAGGCTGGCGCTCAATATAGCGACTACCAGGCTTATCCTTCTAAACGGACACACCGGTCTCCTGGCGGCAGGCAGGGTTGTGAGGGGTTTCGGGTCCTTTGTCGTCGGAGGCAATCCGACCGTAGGGCTTGTGGTTTTTGTTATTCTTGTGATAATCAACTTTGTAGTCATCACCAAGGGTTCGGGAAGGATCGCCGAGGTCGCGGCGCGTTTTACCCTGGACGCCATGCCGGGCAAACAGATGAGCATCGACGCCGACCTTAATGCAGGCCTCATAGATGAGGATACGGCAAGGAAGAGGCGCTCTGAGATATCAAGGGAATCCGAGTTCTACGGTGCAATGGACGGCGCGAGCAAATTTGTAAGAGGCGATGCCATTGCCGGCATTATCATAACGCTCATCAACATAATAGGCGGGCTGATTATAGGCGTGCTCCAGATGGGGCTTGACATCTCCACCGCGGTCCAGAACTACACGCTTCTTACCATAGGCGACGGCCTGGTCTCCCAGATACCAGCGCTTGTCATCTCGACAGGCGCCGGCATACTTGTAACAAGGGCGGCATCCGAAGGCCAGAACATCGGAGTTGAAATGGGGCGTCAGCTGGGGCTCCAGCCCAGGGCATTGATGATTGCATCCGCCTTTATCTTTTTGTTCGGCCTTGCGCCGGGCATGCCCATGATCCCGTTCACTATCCTATCGGTATTGATATTCTTTCTCTCCAGGACATTGAAACTGGAGCAGGAGGTAGTAAAGGTAGCGGAAAAAGAGGCGGCGCCCAAGGAGGCAAAGCCTGAACTTACCCATGAAGAGATTGAAAGGCTCCTGCCCCTTGATCCCCTCGAACTCGAGATAGGGTACGGCATAATACCCGTGGTGGACAACAAGGGCCAGGGCAACCTCCTTGACAGGATAAGGGCCTTGAGAAAGCAGTTTGCCACGGAGATGGGCCTGATCATGCCGTCACTTCATATCAGGGACAACCTGGACCTCAAGCCCAATGAGTATACATTCTGCATCAAGGGAAACGAGGTGGCAAGGGGTGAACTGATGCCGGATCATATGCTGGCTATAGACCCGGGCGATGCAAGGGGCAAGATAGAAGGCATCAGGACGAAAGACCCGGCCTTCGGACTGCCGGCCGTGTGGATAACGCCCGATAAGAAGGCGGCCGCCGAGGTTGCCGAATACACTGTAGTGGAGCCCGCCAGCATCCTTACCACGCACCTTTCCGAGGTGGTAAGACAGTATGGATATGAATTCCTGGGCAGGCAGGAGATACAGCGCCTCCTGGACAATGTCAGCAAGGCAAGCCCGAAGGTTGTGGAAGAGCTTATCCCCGGCCTGCTGAGCCTGGGGTCCCTGCAGAAGGTGCTGCAGAATCTCATGCGTGAGCAGGTCTCCATAAGGGACCTCCTGTCGATCATTGAGACCCTGGCGGACTACGCCCCGATGACGAAGGATACGGATATCCTTACCGAGTATGTAAGGCAGAGACTTGCGCGCTCCATCACAAAGCCATACCTTATGGGCAAGAAGACCCTTAAGGTCCTGAATCTAAAGCCGGCCGTCGAGGAGATGATTGCAAGGGGAATAAACCAGACCGACTACGGCGCATATCTTGCTCTGGGGCCCAAGGACGCCAGGAAGATTGTGGATCAGGTTAAGAAGGGCGTTGACGGCATTACGGTCAAGATCGAGCAGCCCGTTATCCTGTGCTCCACAGCAATAAGAAGGCATCTTAAAAAATTGTGCGACAGTTTTCATGTGCAGGTAGCCGTCTTTTCACATAATGAGATACCGGGAGGCCTGGAGGTTCAATCTTTAGGAGAGATAGGGTAAGGGAATGAACATAAAGAGATTTGTTGCCGAAAATGCCCAGGAAGCATTGAAGATGGTCAAGAAGGAGATGGGCGCGGACGCGGTGATCTTAAGGACAAAGACGATTACCCAGCAGGGCACTTCCTACGGCAGGGGCAGAAAAGGCATAGAGGTTACTGCAGCCGTCGATTATGAAGCCGCTGCTGAAAAACCCGCGGACAGGATTTCAAGCTACGGCTCTATTGAGCGCATGGAAAGGGACCTCAAAGATATCAAGGATGCGCTGTTCAGCTCCGATGCGGGCTCATTGCTTAAACCGGAATATTACTTTAACAGGGATATGAAGGAAAGGTACAACAACTACAGGACCTTCGGCCTGAATAGCGATAACATAATGGAACTGATGAACGAGGACCATGGAGTACTCGCCGATGCCGGGAGGCCCCACCCTGATCTTCTCAAGGAGTCGCTTATAAAGGTGCTCAACAAAATCAGGATAGATACTGATGAGAAAACCGGCAGGAAGAGGAAGATATATTCCTTTATCGGGCCGACCGGAGTCGGCAAGACAACCACGCTTGCGAAGCTTGCGGCATTAAACGCGGTGCAGGCCGGGAGAAAAACGGCCCTGATAACCCTTGACACCTACAGGGTAGCCGCTACCGCGCAGCTGCAGACCTATTCAAGGATAATGGACCTGCCTCTGGAGGTGGCCGCTAACAACGGTGAATTAAAGGATGCAATAAGAAAGCACAGCGACTGCGAGAGGATATTTATAGATACGGCCGGCAGGAGCCCCAATAAAAACGGGGATATCACCGAACTGAAAAGGCTTTTCAATATTGATGAAGATATCCATCAGTTTCTTGTGCTGAATGCCGGAACGCAATACCGTAATATGATCAGCGCTGAAAAGAGATTCGGTGAACTCTCATTCAGGAGCGTAATTTTTACCAAGCTGGATGAATCCGAAGACCATTCGGCTATGATTAATTTTTTAGTTACAAGACAAAAACCGGTCTCATATTTCACGGCTGGACAGAATGTTCCGGAGGATATCGAGACCGCTACCAGGAAAAAGTTGGCAACCTTTCTACTGGCCGGGATGAGGGGAACTCAAAACAATTCAATAAGCGAGGAGAGAAATGACAGATCAAGCTGCCGGTCTTAGGAACCTGATAAAATTGAATAATCACACGCCCCTTAGGGTTGTTGAAAAGAACAACGGGTTTGATTCGGGCCATATAAGGGTCATCTCAATTACCAGCGGCAAGGGCGGCGTAGGCAAGACAAGCATAACCGCCAACCTGGCCGAGGCATTCCAGAGGCTCAGGAAAAGGGTCCTTATCCTTGACGCGGATCTGGGTCTCGCCAACATGGATATCATGCTGGGGCTCAACCCGAAATATACCATCAGCCATGTACTCAAAGGCGAAAAGACCCTGGACGAGGTAATAATAACCGCACCGGGCGGGTTTAAGCTGCTGCCCGCCGCCTCGGGGATACAGGAATTGACAAACCTTGACAACAACCAGAGGCTTTTCCTTTTAAACGAACTGGACTCCCTTCATGAAAAATTTGATTTGATCCTTATTGATACGGGTGCAGGCATATCCTCCAACGTGATGTATTTCAATTACGCGGCAATGGAGAGGATTGTGGTCGTTACCAATGAGCCCACATCCCTTACTGATGCCTATGCCCTTATAAAGGTTCTTATAAAGGAGTATCATCAGAAAAGGTTTAAAGTTCTTGTCAACCTGGCCCGAAGCGGGGCGGAAGCGGACAGGATATTTAAAAGCCTGAGCGTTGTCGCCGACAGATACCTGGCATCTCCGGCCCTTGATTATCTGGGATGGATACCGTATGATAAGCAGATACCGGCCGCGGTGAGAAGGCAGAGGGTTGTTCTTGAAACCCATCCTGACACGCCGGCCAGCAGATGCATAATGGCCCTGGCTAAAAGGATTCTGGCGGAAGAGGATATCTCTTTTGAGGGAGACATTAAATTTTTCTGGCGCAGACTGCTGGAACATTGATCATGGAATTACAAATTGACAGGGGGGTGGGGGAATGACCCCTATGACAGCAAGCAAGATAAAAAAATATACCAGCACAGCCCTTCCTGAAAAGAAAAAGATGGACATCGCGGAGAGGGACAGGCTGATATCTCAGTATGCACCTCTTGTAAAGACGATAGCCGGCAGGATGGCACTGAGGCTTCCGCAGCATATAAGCCAGGATGACCTTAAAAGCTCCGGGCTCATGGGGCTCCTGGATGCGATCGACAAGTACGACGCCGGTAAGGGCGTTGAGTTCAAATCCTATGCGGAATTCCGGATAAGGGGGGCGATGATCGATGAACTCAGGTCCATGGACTGGGTCCCCCGTTCAGTAAGGAGAAACGCGAAAAAGCTCTCGGAGGCCTATTCAAGGGTAGAAAACAGGGAGATGCGGCCTGCCAAGGATGAGGAGGTTGCAGCCGAGCTTGAGCTAAGTGTTGAAGAATTTTACCGTCTTCTTGACGAGTCCAAGGGGATATCCGTTATACACGAATATGAGGCGCTCGGCCATAGCAGCAGGGGCGTTTCCCAGGGAGATGATGACGACCGGATACACATCCTCGGGATTGATATAACTCCCCTGGAATCCCTGAATCGTTCCGAAGCGGTCAGGATTATCGCTGAGTCAATAGACAGGCTTCCCAAGAATGAACGCACGGTAGTCTCCCTCTATTACTATGAAGAACTTACCATGAAAGAGATAGGAGATATAATGGGATATACAGAGTCAAGGGTCTCCCAGCTTCATACCAAGGCGGTTCTAAGGCTCAGAAACGGCTTGAAGGAATATTTTGAGCGATAGACATGGCCAGGAAAAAGAAAGAGAAGGATAAGGAAGAACTTGCGGATGAGAAGATAAAATCCGATGAGTCCGATGAAGATGAGACCACAGAGGATTCCGAAGAGGCGGAGGAGAAAGAGGCCTCCAGGCCGAAGGCAAAGGCCCGAAAACCTCGGAGGAGGCTTATCAGCAGATGGTGGATTCCCGGTATTGCAATACTGATTTTAGCTGCCGCCGGCACAGCTCTATTTCTTAAACCTGATTTATTGAGACTGATAAAGGGAAAGAGGAC
>JBFYXR010000361.1:0-7991 GCA_041310455.1 Desulfobacteraceae bacterium
TGGTACACCGGGTATGACTTTTTTCCAATCTGGCTTACATCAATTACAACTTTATTTTCTTCGATATCTCCTTGATCCTTTTTTTGAGCGAAGCCCCAGGCAGCGGACACAGCTATCAAAACGGATGCGAAAAGGACAATAAAGGATCTGGCTTTAATCTTCATGGTTAACTCCCGTATAAAATAGTTTAGTATTGCAAGGTAACATTTCAGATGTTGAATCCTGAGAAATAAACTTTCATGACTTAAGGTCTAAGTTTTTATTAATGCTTGAATTCACCCCATGGAGTTATCATTCCAAACTTTTCAGCGAAATTTCTTGAAAGATGCCTTCTTTCCTTGCGCAATCTGGAACGTTCCGGCGCTGTATCAAAAAGCTTTTTTTCCTGTTCGGATTCAGGAACTACAGGCGGGACGGGATGGGGTTTCCCATCCTTGTCAAGGGCTACAAAGGTCAAAAACGCCGTTGCCCCCACAAAGCGATCTCCAGTCCAGAGATCCTCTCCCATTACCTTTACAAATACCTCCATGGATGTGTTACTGGTCCAGGAGACAAATGCTTCAACGTGTATGGCCTGACCGACCTTGAGAGGACGAAGAAAATCCACTGAGTCGGTTGAAGCCGTAACAACAATATTCCTGGAATGCCTCCTTGCGGATAGTGCTGCTACATCGTCGATATAAGACATGACCTTTCCACCGAATATCGTACCGACATTATTGGCATCGGGCGGGATGATGAGAGCAGATTTTATAACCAGCGACTCCTTAACCCTTTTTCCTTCCATATTGTCTGTCTCCTTATATTTATTCAGATTTCTGCTTAAGTTTAAAAGGGTTCATTTCGAGCAGAAGGCAGAGTACCAGGCCTGCTCCTAATCCCCAGTTTATTCCCGCGGTAACGATTATCGCGCCTGTTGTTCCAGCTATTCCAGCCGATGTTTTATCTTTGCTGACCAGGTCAATTGCAATATAGGAGCATGCTATTCCCTGCACCAGCAAGGTGACAGCAAGGGCAACAGGCAGAATGGGTTCACAGAGAGAAGTGACCGGCAAAAACAGCACAAAGATCGCCGCAAAAAGTTTAAAGGTCCCCATTCCGCTGAATATGGACTGCATTGCCGCTTTTCCCTCTTTGTATCTTTCGCCGATTGAAACTGAAACTGCCGCCCACAACGGGCCGGCCATCGGGACAAACGGCGCAAACAGCGAAAGCAGCAGATTGCGGACTCCCGAGATGACATTGGAGCGGTTGGAATTATATTCTATTTTTTCCTCCGGTCTTTCTTCTTCAGCTTCTTTGAGCACTGCCTCTGCCGTAATGATCTCACCAAAGGCTATTATATATACGGCAAATGCCATTGGAAGCGCCGAGATGAATATGTCCAGGGAAGGAAGCCCTATTGAAAAAACACTGTAATTTTCAAACAGCTCTCCGAATCGTAACGGTATGAAGCCCCACTCTATCGTCGGTATGGAAAATTCACCCATTATCGGACCGACAATCATTGCAACAACCAGTCCGGGCAGCATCCCGTATTTGCCCACCTGAGTGAGCAATCTGCTTTTCTGCTTTTTCAGCTTAAAGCGCATTGAGAAAAGCATGATAAATGTCACTAATCCGCCGGCTCCTATTGATATCGGGTATTGCTCAAGATAGCCTCCCGGCTTAACCACCCTGTCGATTGCCGCAAAGGCGGCCCCCAGAAGGATGCCCGCCTTCAGAGAAACCGGAATAATCTTCATCAGCCTGTGGGCCAGCCCGGTCACTCCGAGTATAATAAACAAAAACGCTACAAGTATCTGCAATGCTATTATTGCATAAACCGAATCTGGCCCTACCGCATACCCGCTCAGGAATACAAGTATTAATGACAGCGCCGAGGCCACCCAGCCGGGGACTACCGGATCGCTGAATGTAACATGAAGCACCCCAAGAAATTCCGCAATTGCGACCACAGTAAGCGCCACTTCCCTTGTCATGCCGAGGGTCTCCTCCAGTACGGGAACGGCTGAAAGGCCGACGGCAATCAGTAATATTGCCTGCAATAATTCCGGGATTTCCAACCGGTAATGCACAATTGGAATGCGCAGTAAAAAACGATTAGAATTCAAGATATGATACCTCCCTTTTATCCGCTATGAAAGTTTGAAAGGTTAACTGCTATCGGCTGAAGCCGATTGCTTCATGGGGAATGGTCCAAGGCCCTACTAGGATGCAATTCGACTTGCTCATGCTCCAGAGCAGCTCACGCGATCAGGCCAGAGTTTTCATGCCGGCTGCCCCTTTGCTGCTGATTTGTAAATATCCAGGTACCTTTCTGCGGAACGGTCCCAGGAAAAGTCGGATTTCATACCGTTTCCCATAAGCCTTCTCCAGACCTTATTGTCCTTATATAAACCAACGGCTGTTTTAAGTGCATCAAAAAGCGCCTGTGAATTGTACAGCCCGAATTTTAACCCGTTTCCCTTCATCAGCTGGCTGTCAAACTGCTCAATGGTATCGTTCAGGCCGCCGGTAGCCCTGACAACCGGGACTGTACCGTATTTGAGCGCGTACATCTGCGTAAGGCCGCACGGCTCGTAACGCGACGGGATAAGAAATATGTCCGCGCCGGCCATTATCCGGTGTGCCAGGGGGTCATTGAAACCTGTAAATATCGCCATCCTGCCCGGATTGCGATCCGCGGCCTTCCTCAGGGCATTTTCAACCTGTTCATCACCGGAACCCAGCAGGATCATGCCGGTATCCAGTTTAAGCGCATCCTCCAGGACCGGCATAAGGATATCAAGTCCTTTCTGTTTATCAAGGCGCGATATCATCCCGATCAGAGGTTTGTCAATGAGGCCGGGATCAAGGGCCGTCTCCCTCAGAAGCTCCTTTTTGCACTTGCTTTTTCCTGACAGGGCCTTTCTTGAATAGAGGGCGGATATGTGCCGGTCCTTTGCAGGACTCCACTCATTGTAATCGACGCCGTTAAGTATGCCGTGCAGGGCGTTCCGGCGGCCGAGAAGGACGCCTTCCATGCCGAGGCCGTACTCGTGGCTCATGATCTCCCCTGCATAGGTCGGGCTAACGGTTGTTATTGCGTCGGAATAGACTATGCCTGCCTTGAGCAGGCTTATACTCCCCCAGTACTCCAGTCCGTCAGGATGGAAGTACTTGGGCCCTGACAGTCCGGTCATGGCCAGCTTATCGGAATTGAATATCCCCTGGTAGCCCATGTTATGGATGGTGAAGACGCTGGATGCATTTGAAAGGCCTTTGGATGTTCTATAGGGGCCCTTTAAAAGGGCGGGGACAAGGCCTGTCTGCCAGTCATGGCAGTGGACGATATCAGGCGAAAAACCTGCGGCCTGTGAGGTTTTAAGGGCGGCATGGGAAAAAAAGCCGAAACGTTCAAGGTTGTCATAATAATCGCCCTTTGAATTTCCGTAGAGGTTAGGCCTGTCAAACATGTCTTCACGTTCCACCAGGTAGACAGGGATGTCCTCGCCCAGGGATGTCTCAAAAATATTTGCCCTGAGGGTCCTTTCTCCGAAAGGTATTTCAATGTCTCTGAGGATCATCAGCGTTTTATAACCTCCTTCCCTGATGATGCGATAGAAGGGCATGACCAGCCTCACATCAACACCGGCGCGCCGGAGCGCAAGGGGAAGCGAACCTGCCACATCGGCAAGGCCCCCTGTCTTTGCAAAGGGCATAACCTCGGATGAAAGAAAAAGGACCTTAATATTATCAGGCATAAATCCTCACGATTCTGTTAAGTTATAGATTACCTATCGGCATCCATTTGTCAATAATCCCATTTCCAGTTTATTCCCACACCGGTCGATGAATTTTCACGCAGCTCGGTGTCTATTGTGATATTGGGCGTCACCTCCCATGTGAAGGATGCCTTTCCGCTTTCTGTCCCCAGGCCTTTTTCAACCTCTATATAGATTTCATCACTCAGGTATTTTCCGACGCTGACGGTGGACCCATCGGCGCTCTCCTCCGATTGCTTCAGCTCCAGCTGGTCAACGCCGAGTATTTTTCTCGTGCTGCCCAGGATATCGTACCTGCTTTTTCCCATCATGCTGTTCAGGGAGCTTCCGATTGCAATAGCCTGAAATGGGGTGATCTGTGATATATCTCTGTTGTAAAGCAGATAGGCCAATATCTCGTCCGGCGGCTTGGATGGATCGGATGTAAGTGTAATCTCGGGTTTTTTCAGATCGCCTTTCAGGTTTATGAATGCAGTAATCTGGCTTGTCTTTGCCTCGCCTGTGCATTCAATCTGGGGTGACATGGGGTACCTGCCGTCCAGGTCCACCCGGCCGTCAGTCAGTTCAAAGCGCTTGCCCAGAAAATTATAGCTGCCCCGCAGCACCGACAGCCTGCCGACTATTACCGGCTTATCTATTGTCCCCTTGACATCGATATCTCCTTTCCATTCGGAATTGAGGCCTCTTCCTGTCAGGTACACCTGTCCTTCTCCTTTAACAGACATGTCTAAATTCATAACGGATTTTTTTGATGCAACTTTCTGCTCAACGGTCTGATCCTGTCCAGGCACATTGATTTCTTTTACCTCCAGGTCGGTAATATCGGCCGGAAGCCTCTCCGGTATCCTGTACTCACCCTTGTCAATGGAGAGCTTGCCGGCAAGGGTATGACTGTACAGGGTCCCTGAAATGGTGGGTTTGCCGCTGACCGTGAAGGCAGTCGTATGGGTGCTGAGAAAAAGCAGGTTTTTAAGGGTGAGTGAAAGGCTGTAGGGGAACTGCCTGGAGGGGGAAAAGTCAACCCACCCCTTACCGGATATCTTTCCACCATGTCCGTCAGCGCCTGATATATTGTTTAGTATGAACCTGTTCAATTCAGCTGAAATATCCGCCCTGATATCCTTTATAAAGATACCGGTCATGTCATTTTTATAGCTTCCATTTTCAAGTGCTGCCTTTCCTGTGATCTCCGGGGACTTAATAGTGCCCCTGATATTGAAATCCATATCCAGCTTCCCCATGAACCTCTGATTATAAAGTCCGGCCAGCAGGGCAAGATCGGAAATATCTATCGCTGCTGAAACGCGGCCGTTCAGCTTCTCCTTTTCCGGGATGCCGAATGAAAAGGGGTACAAGGAAAGGTTTAAAGGCATATCCATTTTAAGATCAAAGGTTTTTCCCGTGGCGCTTTCCAGGTTAAGCTCTGCCTCCAGCTTTTTGGATCGAAGCTGCGCCCTGGCCGCAATATTGAAGGAAGGCATGTCCTCCTCCTGCGGGTATCGCAGACTCAGGTTTTTCAGGGTAAACTGCGTTCCTGCTTCAGGATTTTTCAAAGTCCCTGAAAGGACAATGTTTCCGGTAGCAGACCCTTCCAGCTGGGTGATGCCGGGCAGCTGCATGAGAGAGGCGGGTATGTTGTTGAAATCCATGTTGAAGTCGGTAGAGTCCTTAGAGAATATGCCATGCCCGTTGATAGTCCCACCTGCAAAGTAAAACTCCATGGATTCAATTTCCAGGGCCCCCTTTGCCCGTGTCATCCTTAGCGGTTCTGTCAGATTTACAGGCAGTATCCCATACTCACCCCTAAGCATGTTGACGCTCAGGGATTGTCTCAGGGAGGAAAGGGAGATGCTGCCTGATGCCTCTACTATAACCCCGTAGCCGGCATGGCCTGACCCTTTTAAGGTAAAATTCATATCGCCCGGCTTGCCCCTGGTGCTGATATCTACTGATTTAACAAGGACATTTTTATTCGTGTATCCCTGCATGGAGGCCCTGGCTGATATCTCAGGGTCTTTCAGCTCTCCTGACAGCCTAAGGCCCAGGCTGATATCCTCTGTTTTCCCGAAGGCCCCTGAAATGTCTTTCCCGTGAAGGTTGGCGACAATAAGATTTTTATTGTCAACAAAACCGGATTTTACATCAAGATCCCCTGAACCCTGAATTTCCAGGCCGAAGAAGGCGTCGATTATTGAAAGATCCTCAAAGGCACCTTTCATCTCACCCTGCACCGGAGAATTTTCCATGCCTGTGGATAAATTGCCATGCAGCTTGATACCTCTGCCGTTAAGGTCGATATCTTTAAAAGAGAGCACTTTATTGTCCAGCATGAATTCTGAATCGCCTT
Source organism: Desulfobacteraceae bacterium (assembly GCA_041310455.1). Classification (GTDB taxonomy): domain Bacteria; phylum Desulfobacterota; class DSM-4660; order Desulfatiglandales; family HGW-15; genus JAFGIC01. The sequence goes on from JBFYXR010000361.1 coordinate 6,115, forward strand.
TCAGGCCGTACCCGTCCACTGCCAGGGAAAGGGATATCCAACCGCTGTTCTTTAAAGGCTTCCCTGAAAGGGCAGCCGACCCTGATACATCCTGAATATTTTTAGTGCCGAGCATGATGTCATCCGCGCGGAACTCGCACTTCATGTTCATCAAGTCCGGTGTGCCGTCCAGAGAACCGCTGATCCCTGCCGATCCGAAAAAGTCTCTTTTAACAAGCCCGGAAAACGCCGCGAGTTCCTTGACATCAATTCCAAAAAGCCCGTGAAGCTCTTTTGTTTTGAGGTCATACTGCCCGGAGCCGGCAAGCCCGGCCCTGTCCGAGCTTATTTTAACATCAGCAAAAGTCAGGACATCATTGCCGGACAGGGCTATATCTCCAGAGTATACCGCCTCCAGGCCCAGGATATCCCTTAAGTATGCATCTGCATCTTCAGTCAGGGCAAGCTTTCCGCCGGCATGGGCCTCCAGTGATTGTCCGGACAACCTCCCGTCAAGGCTCAGACTTGTGCCGATCCCCATGGGAATATTCTTTTTCAGCAGGCCGGAATACCGGTCAAGTGAATCGGTTTTCAGGAAGGCCTTAAAGTCACCCCTGTTCTGCTTTTTATTGAAAAGACCGGAGACCCTTGCGGACAGAAGGCTGCATTCTATCTCTAGATTATTTATGAGCATATCCCCTTTGTAAGGGAATTCCATGTCCAGATTCAAGGCCAGCCTTTTTTCCAGGAGATCATCCATTACGCGAGGCAGGTAAAGCCCCCGTAATTCTCCGCTGCCGCTGACATGCAGCGTCCGGCCGGATGAATCGCCGGCAGCGATGAATTCAATAAGGGCATTTGCCGTGAACTCGTCGCTCCTGATCATCTCTGTCTTAAAATCTTCTGCATTCAGGGTGATTTCCGCTGAAGGCGATGTTATGGGGCCTTTAAAGCTGCCTTCAATTGAAAGCTCGCCTGAACATGGACTCCTGATCAGGTGACAGAAGGGAGACAGGTCTTTTAAACTGAATTTAAAGGCACCTTCCGAGGTCATCTGCCGGGTATCCAGGCTCGCATTAAGCTCCAGGATTCCATCTCCGGATTTCACTACAGCACGGTCGATAAAAAGATTTTTATTATCCTTTACGCGGGCCCTGACACTGAACCCGACTTTCTTTTCAAGCAGTTCATTCCACGGATCGCGGACAAAATCCGGACCGAGTTCAGCGGTCCCGGAGATGTCCAGGTTCAGATCCTCAAGGGCATGCATGCTCACCTGTGCATCAACGCTCATGAGCCTGTCGGCTCCGGCGGATAATGCCCCGCTCCAGTTCTTCACAAGGCCTGAGCCATTAAAGCTCATTGAAAGGGGACGCTTAATCCTGAGTAACGCGCCGATCAGGCCTGTCTCCGGTTCGTCTATTCCTGCATGAACGGTCAAATACGGTTCTGCACCTTTTAACTCGGCGTCCAGAAAGGCCGAGCCTGCAATGCCGTCAGTCCTCTTGATATCCGCGAACACCCGGCTTTTAAAGCCCGGCTCCTTTTCCGTTACCCCTGCATTGATAATGAAATCAGCCTGCTTCCCCAGTATCTCCTTGCCCAGTGAAAGCCTGGCCACATTCAGACTTTTTATTCCTACATGGTATATGGCTGAAGGCAGTGAAAAGGGGCGGGATGGTTTTTCCCTCTTTTTCAAAACGGGAATGCGGCTGAGCGTGATGGAATCCGCGGTAAATTGATTAATCAGGATGTGCCCCTTTAAAAGGTGTAAAGGAGAAAGCTGAAATGTGATGTTTCTGACATCAAGCCATTGGCCTGAATTGTCAAGCAGTGCCAGGTGATCTATTTTCATGTCATGGGGTACGATACCCGTAATGCCTTCAGCCCTGATTTCA
>JBFYXR010000365.1:0-3746 GCA_041310455.1 Desulfobacteraceae bacterium
TGGAAACATACATAGAACCTAAAGACATGATGGAAAACCCGGATTATGAAAGGCAAAGGCAGAAAAGCCTTGCCGAACTTGCTGATTCAATGATCGACACACCCATAATCGGGCTAATTAAAGGGCTTAACAGCTTGACCTGCTGTTTTACCCTGCAGTGCTGTTACGGGCATTTTCTTTACGAGGGACAGGATGATCCCCATAACATCAATCCCTTGCCGATGACGGCATCTATAGACAGTGTGGAGTACAGGCTTGCCTATATTGCCTTTTGCATTGAGAACAGCGATCCGGGAAGGAGGTTGCTGGAGGATTTGAGGAAATTGACGGCTATTGATCCGGAAAACATCCAGTTCTGCTGCGCGGAATGGTTCTGGGAAAGGCAGGTGAATTCCTATGCCCTGCAGGTTGAGCCTGACAGGTTCAAGCATGAAGACAAAGCAGTGCTTGATTACAGCGAGGCCTTGCACATAGAAAAGATACGGAATGAGTTTTTTGTTAAGTTAAAAGACCTGATAAAGCGGCAGAAACAAAGATCTATCCTGTTCAGAAAGTAATAACCTTATCCGCCCATTCAACCATATCCACACAATCGAACATGGTTGACATAGGACAAACGTCCGTCCCGCCCTGATTCCTAACCTTAAGACATGTGCCGCAGGCCAGAAGCTCACCTTTGCTTTTTATGAAATCTTCCAATTCTGCCTTGGCATTGTATTTATCATGGGTGATGCACTCAACCTCCACCCCGGCGCTCATTAGAAATATCTTAACCTCATGTCCTTGTTTCAGCGCTGCATTGCCGAAGCGCACGGCGTTCCACGCCTTTTCCGGCTCGTTTGTTTCAATGATGATGCCGAATTTCATATTGTATCCTCCTTATTGGATCCTTGTGTTTCTTCCCTGAGGATCTTCAGAAAATACCTGTCCGCGTCAAGGGCATAGACCTTTCCGGAGGGACCAACCTCTTTTGAGAATATTTTTGACATATACCCTGTTCCGCAACCCGCGTCAAGGACTACCTGTCCTGCCGTAATGTCAAGGGCTTTTAATATCGACTCTACATCCAGGAGACCTTCTGTAAATCTTCTGCATCGTGTTGCTTCTTCTTTACATGATTCGGATTTCATTGCCGTAAACTTCCTCCTGGCTTATTTTTTTCTTAATGTGTATCCCGAAAAAAAGACATGAAATACAAAATGAAAAAACAATTATTGCAAAAAAGCCTCTTATGGAATATACATTATTTTAAGCTAATTTAATTAAATGTTAAAAGTATGATAACAGAATCCCTGCATGCACTTGATCATATCCGTGAATCCTTTAATTCTGCGACAAACAGGACAGAGCGGTCCATTATCGGGCAATTTCTTACGCCCGGATCAATCGCCCATTTCATGTCGTCAATGTTTGAGCCGACCAAAGGGGACGTAAGGATTCTGGACCCTGGCGCAGGCGCCGGAGTTCTTTTTGCGGCAAGCGTCGAAGCATTGTTGTCCCGGCGCCACCGTCCTTGCTCTATTGAAGTTGTAGCCTATGAGACTGACAGGCTGATACTGCCTCATCTGGAAAAGACAATGAAGCGATGTGAAGCCCTCTGTAAGGATAGTGGGGTCCTTTTCCACGGGACAATTAAATCGGAGGATTTTCTTTCATCTGCTATTGCCGAGACCCAGGAGAATCTTTTTATCGGGCCTTCAAAATCATTTACACACGTTATCATGAATCCTCCTTATAAAAAGATCAATGTTAAGACAGGGATAGCAAAAAGGCTGTATTCATCCGGCATCGAGGTTGCAAATCTATACGCCGCATTTGTTTGGCTTTCCATGATGATGCTTGAAGAGGGCGGACAGATGGTGGCTATAACGCCGCGAAGTTTTTGCAACGGGCCTTATTTTAAAAAATTCCGCATGTCATTTCTAAGGACAATGAATCTAAACCGGGTTCACATGTTCATGTCACGTAACAAGGCGTTCGGGGATGATAATGTCCTCCAAGAGAATATCATCTATCATGCCGTACGGAGTAAGGATACCCCGAGAAACGTCATGATATCTATGTCCGAGGGCATAGACTTTGATAATAAATTGACGCTGTCAATCCCCTATAGCGAGATTGTGCATCCCGGCGACAGGGACGCATTTATCCGCCTGGGTGTCGACAAGGACAACCTGGATACAATGCAAAAGATGGGACGTTTTAACTCATCTCTCGGCAGATTGAATCTGGATGTCTCCACCGGGCGCGCTGTCGATTTCAGGGCTAAGGAATACCTGAGAGAGTATCCGGATGAGAATACTGCGCCGTTAATATATCCTTGTCATTTTCAGGAGGGCTTTATCACCTGGCCTGCCGATTCCGGCAAGAAACCTAATGCTATTATTTCATCAGCACAAACAGCAGGTCTTTTTGTGGAGGCTGGGTACTACGTCCTTACCAAGAGATTTTCATCCAAAGAACAGCAACGAAGGGTAATGGCCGCGATATATGATCCTTTGAGGATCAATGCCTCACATGTCGCCTTTGAGAACCACGTAAACTATTTCCATCGTCAAGGTAAAGGGTTGCCTGTGGGCCTTGCAAAAGGGCTTGCCCTGTACCTTAATTCAACCCTTGTTGACCAGTATTTTAGGCTATTTAGCGGTCACACTCAGGTTAATGCCACTGATCTGAGAAAGATACCTTATCCTACGGGTGAACAGCTTTTTCATTTGGGCTATTACGTTAAAGATATAATGCCTGATCAAGAGACTATTGATGCTATCCTGGAAAAGGAGTGTCTTAATGGAGCCTGACAAAGCAAGCGGGAAGGAAAAGGAGAATAACAATGCAAACACCAGAAGATATATGTCCCGATTTCCCAGAGTGGCCCGAAAGCTGGCATGGAGAAAAGGAAGACATCCCTTACGGTCAGGGCTTGCTTGACGCCATGCGGCCATTTGTCATCTATCTGATCTCCAGCGGGCTGAAGAAAAAGACAATCCGAAACCACATGGATAACCTGTGGCTGCTGGGTGGCGAAATCATTCGCTCTGTCAGTATGTTCGACAGATACGATATCCCTCCGGCAGAGAATCTTATGCGGAATGTTGATGAAGAGGGAGGGCCTTTATGCCGCCATATCCATTCGGAAGAGCATCAGAAGTCCTATGATGCAACTTGTAGAAAACTGCATAAATTCCTGGTGACAATAGAACGGAATCGTCCCAGCAAACCTGCAAAAGACTCAGGAAAGGCAGCGGTAGAAGGTGCTCTTTCCAGATTGCGTAAGGAGTGATGATCGAATACACGACGGAAAAGGCATTAAACCCGGCCATAATGATTTATCTCGTTATTATAATCGACGAGAAGTCGTCTGAACAGGTTGTCCAGGCCCCAGGCATGTGAAACTGGACATACATGATCTTTTCTGTTATTCATCTTTTACCTGTTTGCCTTCAGCTTCAGTCTTTTTTATGTATGCCTGGTCAACCAATTCAGCGATGTCCTTCACGATAAGCCTGTCATCCAGGCCTTCCACCTTCACTGCATCCTCCATGATGGTCAGGCATTTGGGGCATGACACAGCCAGTATGCGGGCGTCTGTGGCAAGGGCCTCGCGGACCCTGCGCCTGGCGGGGCTGTCAGGGCTTCCGCCCAGCAGGTCCATGCAGAAATTGCCGCCGCCCCCTCCGCAGCAGAGGGAGTTTTCCCTGCTGCGCTCCATTTCAATGAATGTAACCCCGGGGATGGAATTTAAGATT
>JBFYXR010000366.1:0-10268 GCA_041310455.1 Desulfobacteraceae bacterium
AATCTGTTACCTCCGATCCCTTTAATAACTGCCCTTGATTGCCGCCTTGAGTGCCAGGAGCTTTTTCGTAAGCAGCCTGGTATTGGCCTCATAGAGGAGATTGTTCTTGGCCATCTTTGCCATCTCACTGTCCATATCAATCCCCGCAGTCTCTTTTGTCTCGACTGTAAAACCGGCAACGGAAGGCTCCGCCGAGCCGGAGATGTGGCGGCTGTCCGTCCTTTTCAGGCCGGTATTTGACCTGCTCTCAGCAAGCAGCAATTCCTCATCAAACTTGAGGCTCATCTGCCTGTAGCCGGGGGTATCCACATTTGCCATGTTCCCCGATATAACCTGCTGGTTGGCGCTGCTGTAGTCTATTGCCCTTTTGAGGACATCCATGGTCTTGCCGTACATCTTGCTTTGAAGAGAATTATTTATCTCCATTGTTTTCTCCATTTCCGGTTCTTTCACACTGGTTACTTGCAAAACAAATACCAAAAACGCCTGGTGACCTGAATGATCAATAATATTTAAGGGATAATCCCTGCCGGCATTCCTTGAGAAATCCTGGAGCGTGACGCCCGGGAAGCTTAATTAACTGATTTATTTAATTAAAATGACACCAGATCGACATGACGTGAAAAATAACAGGCATACACTGGACAGCATTTTAACAGGCATGGAGATCAGGAGTGCAGGTTAACCCCGGTATCATGGAGCCATCTTTAGGCAAATTTATCCGGCGATGCAGGTTTGACAGGGCCTTTGCAGGTGATATCAGTGTCCCGGGGCCTTCAGACAGACATTTAATGGCGGTCTGTCGTCAAAATATTGGCAAAAAACTCCGGAAAAACATGTCATGGAAATGACGGAAAAGAGAGCCACTAAAACTAATAAGAAGCCTAATGCAATGGTTTTTCCTCTCCTATCAGTGGAGGGCCAAGGTGGGGTCTCTCGGATTAGTAGACCCCCTCCCAGCCTCCCCCTAAAAGGAGGAGGAGATCCCATACGCAATATTTGGTTGAAGTTTCATATAAGAAAAAGCAAGAATATCGAATGTGATGAGAGGGTCTTGAAATTATTTTGTCATTTGGATATTTAAGTTTATAATAGGATCGACTAGTCTGTTGAAGAGTCCTCTTCCCCGGAACACCCTGTCTCGTATTCATGGAGCTTATTGCGAAGGGTCCTGACGCTTATGCCCAGGACATTTGCCGCGTGGGTCCTGTTGCCCCTGTGGTTGTCAAGGGCCTTCATGATCATCATCTTCTCCATTTCCCTCAGGGGGATAAGGTTATAATCAATTACTCCTTCCATCCTGCCCTGCACATCGGGGTTGCTTATGGCCTCAAGATCGCCGGATGTGATGATATCCGATTCGACCAGCAGTGTTGCCCTTTCCAGGAGATTTTCCAACTCCCTCACGTTTCCGGGCCATGCCCTTCTTTTCAGGAATGCCCCGGCATCCGGGGAAAGGGTTTTCACGGGCGCATTGTTGAGCGCGCAGTGTTTTTTCAGGAAAAATTCAGCAAGGGGGGCGATATCATCCGGCCTTTCTCTCAGTGGTGGAAGTTTTATGGGGACCACGTTCAGCCTGTAATACAGATCCAGACGGAAATTCCCGTTCTTTGTCTCCGCCTCCAGGTCCCTGTTCGTCGTCGCTATCACCCTTGTGTCTACCGGTATCGCGCCCTGTCCTCCAACCCTGTCTATCTCCCTCTCCTGCAATACCCTTAAAAGCTTTGCCTGGATGGACACGTCCATCTCGCTGATTTCATCAAGCAGGAGCGTGCCCCTGTCCGCCAGTTCGAATTTCCCCTTCTTGCGGGAGATGGCGCCTGTGAAGGCGCCCTTCTCATGGCCGAACAGCTCGCTCTCAAGGAGGCTCTCGGGCAGGGCAGCACAGTTGACTGCTACAAAAGGGGCGTCCTTTCGGTTACTGTTGCTGTGGATAAACCTGGCCATCACCTCTTTTCCCACCCCGGTCTCGCCGTTTATCAGCACTGTGGACCGGCCGTGTGCTATCTTCCTTGCCATGTCCATTACCCTGATCATGGAGGAATTGACTGCTATCATCTGCCTGTCGCCCTGATCTTCCTTCTGTCTGCGGGATTGAGCGGCACTGGGGATAACCGGGTATTTCAGGGCGCCTTCCATGGCCGACCACAGCCTCTCGGCAGAGACATCACCCGCAAGATAATCATAGGCCCCCAGCCTGATTGCGGCAATTGCGTCATCCATGTCGGCCGTTTTACTCATAAGTATCACCGGCATGAGCGGAAAAAGCTGCTTTATCTCCTTTAACCGGGACAGGGCTGTTTTCGAATCGCCGTTTATCGTCCCGACCCACAGCTTCGGGGACAGGTTTCGGATCTTGTCTTTCAGGCTTACGCTGTCTTCAGCGATAAGGACCCTGAAGCCGATACCCTCAAGCCTCTTCCAGAGTCCCTGCGGCATGCTGAATTCGCCTGCTGTCCATAGGATATTGTTCTTGGCAATGTCGGTCATACCCTGAATCCGTCTCCTTAATTCCTGCCCATCGGCAATCTTTGCAGCTGCTTTTCCAGTTCCATTGTCCCCAGCTGAAGCTGTGCCCTCTGCTGCAGTATGCTGTCTCCGCCTTCCGATATCTCGGAAAGCAGCGTCCTGGCCTTCCTGTCCTCTCCCGAGTTCGCATAGGCCTGCGCCAGATTGAATCTCAGGTTCCAATAGTCCTTGTTATCCGTGCTGTAACCCAGATCAAAGCCGTTCTCATAGGCCTCTGCCGCCCCGGCATAATCGCCGGTGTTATAGCAGGCCTTTCCCAGTTCCATATATGCCGACCTCAGCGGATCGCCCTTGATCCCGTCGGGCATCCCCGGCGTTGATCTTATGGCCGCCTGTGCCTCTGCATACCTCTTTTGAAGGTTCAATATCCTGGCTGACAGTATATGTATCTCCGTTGTTTCATCCTCCGGAAGCAGCTTTTCTCCGTTTATTATGGACTGGCAGAGCGTATATGCGTTATCCAGCATATTGTCCTGGATATATAACACCGCAAGGGATCTTGAAATCCTCTGTATATCCGCCGGAGGGAGATCATAGTTTCTGGCCTTCTCAAGCAGGCTGCGGGCATCTGCCGTGCTGCCGCTGCCGAGATAGCTCTCGGCCAGTCCGATATAATATGCGCCCCTTGACTGAAGGCCAAGCTCGTTTAGCCTGACCTCCTGAAAGGCCCGGATCGCCTCATCATTAAGGTCCAGCCTGCCGAAGGCCAGCGCCGTATTAAGCATGGTCTCAGGTTTGATGCTGCCGGCCAACGCGTCCTTCAGGCCAACATAGAAATCCGTCATATCCTTGAACTTCCCAGCCTGGTAAAGCCTCATAAGCTCTTTGTCGGCGGCATTGTAAAAAAGGCTCCTGGCGCTCTTCCTGGTCTCCGTCTCAACCGGCTTGTCTGTCAGCTGTCTCACGGTATTCACTGCGCCGGCGAAGTCATTCTTATCATAGAGCTGATAGCCCTTTTCCAGCAGCGCCAGCTCGCTTATGGATTCATTGCCCTTGCCCGTGCTCAATTCGTCAAGGATGCTTGTGTCCGAGGAATACCCGGCTATCCGAAGCTTGGAGATCGATGCGCCTTCGGTTCCGGGGTAGTAGTCGGTTACCGTCCTGTAGAATTTCTCGGCCTCTTTTTCATTCTCCTGATTGTGATATGTGTCCCCGATACGGGTGAGCAGCATGTCGGCGCCCTCCTGCTGCCGCCCGATATTCAGCGCCCAGAAAAGGTATTCCCTGGCACGATCGTAATCATTCAGAAAAAGGTAGTTTTTTGCGCGGAGGAAAAGGTACTCAGGATGCTCTATGAATATCCCCGGCTCCAGGTCCAGGACCTCCTCAAGCTTCTTTTCAGCCTCTTCGTACTGGCCTACGGCATGATGATAATTCGCAATCCAGAAATCGGCCTCGGCGGCATATTCCGAACTCCTGTATTGTTCCATGATCGTCATGAAGTCGGCAACAGCCTTTTCATATTGGCCCAGCTTCATGAAGATCTTTCCCCTGTTCAGATAGGCGTGGGGTGCCAGCTCATCGCCTTTTTTCTGGGAGAGCACAAGCCCCAGGTATCCGAGCGCAAGGTAGTCTTCGCCTTTAGCCGACTGGGCCTGGGCCATCTTGATATAGCCTGACGGCATATATTTAGATTCGGGGAAACGGTCTATGGCCTTCTGATAGGACGATACGATGTTTCCCAGCACCTCATTATCGCCGTTCTTCCACAGGGAATAATACAAGTCGCCCTTCAGGAACATCATATCCTCAACCAGGGAGGAGCCCGGCACTTCATCAAGGAACTGGTTTGTCAGCAGGATGCCTTTTTCATAGTCCTTGATCTCCATGGCCTGCTTCACCCGGCCATATAGAAAAGCCTCTTCAGGGCTCAGGCCGTCTATTGTCTTTTTCATCTCTGACGACATGGGAAGGGTGTCATCAAGTTTCGGTTCTATCCTGACGGCGTTCCCGGCCTCAATCTTAGCTCCCTCATCTGTGTCAGGCTTTGCCTCCCCGGCCGGGCTGTCATCCGTCGCTTCACCGGACACTGCCGGAGGGACAGCCTCCGCCCCGGCCTCTACATCGACTGCCGGGATGCTATCCTCCCCGGCCTTTGCCGCACTTTCAGCGACAGTGATATTATCCGTGGGCCTGTCCGTTGCCGGCTCGGGAGCAGGGGTATCCTTTTTGCTGATCTTCATCCTGAGATAATTCCCCTTGTCCTCTATCACAGTCTTTTCCTGTTTCCCGTCTTCCTTTTCAGCTGCAGCTGCAGGCGTTTTGCCTTTCATGCCGGCCATCTCGGGTGGAACAGCACCGGGCTCATCCATGATATCCATCACCAGCCTGTCCTCCCCGGTCATCCTGAAGACGCTTACCCGCGTTAAAGGTGATTCAAGAACCAGGGACAGATCAGATTGTTTATCCTTTGTCCCGGATATATTCACCTCCTTAAGCCGTTTAACCGGGCCGTACTTCTCCTTTTTCAGGGCACTCGATACATCAAAAAGACTCATCGTAAACGCGGTCGGCGTCTTAAATTCCAGCGCCCAGGAGGGGCTGTTATCCACCTTCATGACCACCCTTGTCCCGTTCTCTATGAACCCCAGCCTGATGTCCTGAAAGGACGCCGCTGCCCTGGAGTGCTTTATAACGGCGGAAGGTTCACCGGATAAGGATATTTCAATGTAAAGGAGTTTCTTGTCCTCAATCCAGGAGCTGTCAATGCCAGAAAAGGGGATTTGAAGATTGATATCGAATTTCATGCCGGGTGTGTTCCGGCCTTCACTTATAGAGAACATGTTGCCATCAGGGATGTCCTTTTCAAAGGACGCCCCCTTGATTGTGTCATGGAAGGTCAGAAGGATATGGCCTGCGCTGACTGCATAGAGGTTGTATGCAGGCCTCTCCTTGAAAAAGAGCATAATCCTGGTCCGGTCCTGCCCCTCATTTGCGCTGATCCTGTAAACCTCGTTGGAGGCCATAACAAGGGAAGAGACAACAAGTCCCTTTAAGAAAAGGCATGCAGAAAAAAAAAGATATGTCTTCAGTCTGTTCGGATGAATGATCATTTTTACCGTTGTTTAGTGTAAATCATTAACTCAATGACAATGATTGAATTTTGGGGCTTGATATATTTTCCCTCCCATGAATTAGCACATCCCGTGCCATATTGATATATTTTGCATTATTATAATGAATTAAATAACTTAGCAGACCATTTGCCGCCTGCACCTAACGGTTGGTTGACTATTTATATTGCCGAACGCATATTATCCCTCATATTTCGTCAATAATTTGGCGATTGGGCAGGATAAACCGTTTCAGACTCTGGGCTATAAAAAGATAAGCCTTCTTTACATTGAACCATGGGCCTTGCGCCTTGCACCTTGTTTTCTGGCACCATATTTGCTTAATATTATTCCATGAAGGAGACATATGAAATCATGGAATCCGCAGACATCCTTGTAATGAACTACAATCTATTTAAAAAGATGAGGGAACTCTCTGAAAGGCAGGAGAGACTCATTTCTGACGATCAGATGGATGAATTCAACAATCTTCAGAATCAGCGGGAACAGATACGTAAGGAGATTACGGACAATAACCGGGAATATGACGCCGGGATAAAAAATACACCCCTGAAAAGACAGGGGCAGAAGGCTTTGGACATATCCGGGGAAATATCGGAAGTGATCAGATCCATTCAGGAAACCGATAAAAGGATTGAAGACCTGATAATCTCAAAAAAAGATGAATTCATGCATGATGTTAAAAATATCAGGAAAGGTCAGGATGCCGTCAGAAGATATGCAGGCTCCAGGAAGAAAATAAACAGATTTATAGACAGAAACGGCTGAAGGAAAATAGAATCACGCCGGATTGCCGATTGCCATTATAAAAAAAATGTGCTTAAATCTGCCGGAATAATTTTTCAATCTTGAAAAGGAAAGGCGTGAAATCCCCAATGAATGAAGGATGATATTCTTCTTCATTTTCTTAAAAGATGATTCCGATACGAGACACTATCCAATCAAAGAATTATCCGGTAGTAAATAATGCCATTATCGTCATTAATGTCCTGATCTATCTTTTTGAACTCTCCATGGGAAACGGCCTGGATCAATTCATCTTCTCCTACGGCCTTGTGCCGGCCAGGTACTCGATCCCTGAGATCGGCGCCTATTTCAACCCGTTGCAGCAGGTCTTTGCCCTTTTTTCATTCATGTTTATTCATGGCGGATTCTGGCACCTTCTTGGCAATATGTGGTCCCTTTATATCTTCGGAGACAATGTCGAGGACCGCCTGGGCCACGGCAAATACCTTGTCTTTTATATCCTTTGCGGACTTTTATCCGGTCTCTTCCACCTTGCGATCAACTGGACATCTCAGGTCCCTACCATAGGGGCAAGCGGCGCGATAGCAGGCATAATGGGGGCATACCTCATCCTGTACCCCGGATCAAAGATACTTACCCTGATCCCCATAATAATTATACCCTATTTTGTTGAAATCCCTGCCCTCTTTTTCCTGGGCATATGGTTTGTGCTTCAGTTCCTGAGCGCCGCCATGTCTTCCGCCGGGGCAGGGGGAATCGCCTGGTGGGCGCATGTTGCAGGCTTTGCAGCCGGGATGCTCCTGTTGAAACTCCTCATCAGGATACCTGAAACAGGGATTACAAAAGCCATACGCGAGGTGACATACAGGAAGAGGACCCCCCATCTGCAGGTCATAAATTCAAAAGGCTCAAGGGGCGGACCCCACATCAATGGTGAAATCCTGATAACCCCTCGGGAGGCCCTTCTCGGAACCAGCAAGCTGGTCAATGTCCCATGGGGCATCAGGAGAAGACTGTTCAGGGTGACCGTGCCGCCCGGAGTTACCGACAGGACGGTCCTTCGCCTCAAGGGAATGGGATATGAGATGTTCAACGGGCTGAAGGGAGACATCTACTTGACGGTAGTGATACAATGACAGAGCTTACATTTTTGGGAACAAGCGGGGCATGGCGCCTGCCGGAATTAGGCTGCGATTGTCTGATATGCAGGGGAATGCGCCTCAGAAAAGAGGAGCGAAGGCGCACCGCGCTGTTTCTGTCAGGCAGCAGGAATATATTAATAGACTGCGGACCTGATATAAGGGAGCAGCTGATTATTAACAGTATCGATTCCATTGACGCCATACTGATCACCCACGAACATGGGGATCATTATCTGGGGCTGGATGAGATATCCTGCTTTAAACGACGCCGGCCAAGAGGCGAATTCGTCCCTATCCCCTTATACGCTACAGGCAAGGCCTGGCAGACCATTTCCACGCAGTTCGGATACCTGGCGGACATGGAGATTATTAAGGTCCATGAGATCGAGGCCGGCAGTTCCTATAATCTCGGAGAATTTGAGTTTGCCCCCTTTAAGACCCTTCACGGGCCTGTAGCTACCGGAGCGGTCGGCTACAGCATCAGGGTCCGTAAAACGAACGGAGATTCGGTTCATCTCGTCTATACATCCGATTTCTTTGACCTGGCCGAACCGCCTTCAGGGATATTTCATCCTGACTATCTGATATTAAACTGTTACTGGCTCAATGAACCCTTGAAAAACAGGGCCAACCAGCTGAGCTTTCAGCGGGCCCTGGCTTTCATAGAGCTCCTGAAGCCCGGGAAGGATGTCTTCCTGACGCATATCGGGGACACCGACATGGCGGCCAACGACCCTGCAAACAGGATGTCAAAAAAGTTCGAGCCTGCTGACCCCTTGAGATCGCCCAGTACCGGCGAGCCATATAATATCCCCGTTAACCAGAAAGAGTGGCAGGATACCGTGGACAGGGTAATACAAGACAGGAGTCTGCCCTTCAAGGTTACTGTCGCCTATGACGGACTTCGCATAGGTATATGACGTTATTTGCCTGAACGGTCGGATTGCCTGTAAAATGTCGGCCTTGTCATGATTGCACAGGCGCAAGGCACATGGCGCAGGGCTCAAGGCAAGTTAATATGATTTAGACTCTTTCACTGATCCCTCCGCCCTGTGCCTTGCGCCTTTTTTATACCATCATTCAGCTGCCAGAAAAGCATTGACATACATATCCCCTGCGGGATATATTTTCCGTGCCTAGAGAAACATATTTGTATTTTTATAACAGACTATCTTCAATCAACCACGGACACTGCCCCTTTTAAAATAACTCATTAAATCGGTGGATTATAAAAAAATGAAAAAAGACAAAGAGATAAGCAGCTATACAAAGGCAGGAGTGGACATAGACTCCGGCAACCGCTTTGTGGATCTTATTAAACCTATTGTAAGCAAGTCATTCAAACCCGGCGTCATAACGGATATAGGCGGATTTGCCGGGCTCTTTTCCCTCAAATCCCAGGATGTTAAAAATCCTGTGCTGGTTGCCTCAACAGACGGGGTCGGCACAAAGCTGAAAATCGCTTTCATGATGGACAAGCATGACACCATCGGCATCGACCTTGTCGCGATGTGCGTAAACGACATAATAGTACAGGGCGCCAATCCCCTGTTCATGCTGGATTATATAGCCACAGGAAAACTGGAGGTCGAAAAGGCCGTTGATATCGTAAAGGGCATCGTGGAGGGGTGCAGGGATGCCAACTGCTCGCTGATCGGCGGCGAGACGGCGGAGATGCCGGGCCTTTATGCACCTGGAGAATATGACCTTGCCGGCTTCGTTGTCGGGCTGGTGGATAATGATCAGCTGATAGACGGGTCCGGTATCTCTGTGGGCAACCAGCTTATAGGGATATCATCAAGCGGGGTCCACAGCAACGGGTATTCACTTGTACGCAACCTGTTTTTTGAAAAGCTGAAGATGTCGGTTAACGATTATGTGGAGGAATTCGGCCGCACCCTGGGGGAAGAACTCCTGCAGCCTACCCGCATTTACTGCAAGACCGTGGCGAGTCTTAGAAAGATATCCAGCATATTCGGCATGTCGCATATAACAGGAGGAGGCATCATCGACAACCTCCCGCGCGTGCTCCCGAAACAGTGCAAGGCCCTTATAAATACCGGGGCCTGGACGCCTCAGCCTGTTTTTCAGTACATGAAAAAGGCTGGAGATCTCTCCGATACCGAGATGATGAGGACCTTTAACAACGGCATCGGCCTGATACTGGTCGTAAGCGAAGAGCAATGCGATGAGGCCCTCACCCACCTTGAATCCATAGGCGAGAAGGCATTTCATATAGGCTCCGTGGAGACGCGAGGCGATAAGGATTCAGCCATACAGTTCATTTAATCTCTATTGGCTAAATAAGGCGGATTTAAAAACCGGCCTGCGGCATTCCATCTCCGCAGGCCGGTTTGATATAATTTTAAATATAAATCTCTAGAATCTTACAGTCAGTACCCCGCCATATGTCCTGGGCGGTCCGATCATCAGGTCGCTGGCATTGCCCATTATCATTACGCTGCGTTTAACGGCATAATTTTCCAGGTTTTTGACATAGCCTGAGAGCGTCCATCTTCCGCTGTTGTGGAAGTACACCAGGTTGAAATTGCTTAAATGATAGGCCTCCTGTACGGTGTATCTCCCTATGTTATCCAATGTAACGGAAGCGACACCTGTTGTCGAATCCCGGGTGATCCCAATAACCGTGTCAAGCATATACATATTATAGGACGTCTGGTAGCGGGTATCAAAGCTCGGTGTCAATGTCCCGCCATCGGGCAACTGGATCGTATAGCTGAACCCTGCATTAATCGTCCAGTGCGGGGCGAATGTA
>JBFYXR010000368.1:0-5952 GCA_041310455.1 Desulfobacteraceae bacterium
AAACTCAAAAAAGCATCAATTGTCATTTCGACCAAAGGGAGAAATCTCTTAATACCAATGCCTTTTAGATTCCTCACTTCGTTCGGAATGACAAGCTGAGGACTTTTGAAATTACCTCATAGTATCCAACAGAATAAAAATAGCAAGGAGATTTTATAATGAATATTTCAGAGGCAATTTTAAACAGAAAGAGCATAAGGGCCTACAGGTCAACGCCTGTTTCAGACGATAATCTTGCGCAGATCATAGAGGCAGGCCGCTGGGCGCCCAATGCCGGGCCATTTCAGATATCAGTGGTCCGCAATGCTGCACTGCTGAAAAAGATCAACGATCGGACCCATAATGCCATGCTTGATTCAACTAATGAGTTTCTCAGGCAGAGGGCGTCCCTGCCGGGGTATCAGCCCCTTTATGAAGCACCTGTGGTAATCCTCCTCTCCGGGCCGGATAACACGCCGTTCCCAATCCACAATACAGTGCTTGCCGCGGAAAATATGCTCCTTATGTCGACAGGGCTGGGCCTGGGAACCTGTTTGATCTTTTCCATCACCGCGGCACTGAACGGGACGAAAAACCAGGATCTTGCCCGCGAGGCAGGCATCCCCTCCGGCTACAGCCTCCAGTGCGCAATCGCCCTGGGCCATGCCGCTGCTCAAAACAAGTTCAGCATGAACGACCGCACCAGAAGAGGCTCTGTAAACTATGTGGACTGATGTTGTCCGGAGAAGGGATGAGTATATTCCGCCAAACTCACCTCCCTATCTCTTGCTGCAGATTAACCGGCCTGGAGACGGTAATATAGAAAGGAGGAAGTTATGAAAATGTTTCGATCTCTTCTGGGAAGGCGTCAATTTCTTTCAGGCTCTTTAACGGCATCGGCCCTGGGTATCGTATATAAAATGTCGGGGATGGCCGGCGGCCTTGCCGGAGCGTCTGAAAGGGCAGGCGCAACCGGTGTTAAGGGCGACTTAAATGAAAAGTATGCAACGATAATCAAGGCTGATGTGGTTGTCCTAGGAAGCGGCGCGGGCGGCATGTCTGCGGCAATCAGGGCAAGGCAGCAGGGCGTTGAAAATGTTTTAATCCTTGAAAAACGCGCCGAGGCCGGCGGGAACTCTGTGTTTGCCCCAGTGCCTCCGGAAAAAAATAACAGGGCCCGTTCCGAGGAGGTTTTTAAGGCGGCAATAGAAAGCACCCATTGGCGCGGTGATCCGCGCATAATCGGAACCATGATCGATAAATCTGAAAAGATCGCCGACTGGTTGAGAGAGTTTGGGGGGGACTATCAGGGCGGGGTTTATGACGGCATGCTGGTAAAGATCCTGAAGGTCCAGTGCGAAAAACTTGGCATTCAGATCATCTGTAATACTCGGGCGATAAAACTGCTGAAGGGCGACAATAATGCTGTCTGCGCCGTAGCGGCAGTACAGGACGGCGAGCTGATCAAGGTTGAGGCGACTGCTACGGTCCTGGCCACAGGCGGCTTCCTGGGAGACCCTGAACTCATGGAAAGATATTTCCCGGTTTATGATGAAAGCTTCTATAAGGAGATAAATACAGAAGGCCTTCTTTACACGGGCGACGGCATAAAAATGGCCCTTGAAGCAGGGGCAGGCAATGACGGGACCATATCCTTTGTGTGGAGTCCGAATAGGATTCCCTTTTTCAAGGGTAATTTAAAGGAGTTTCCCGTAATTTCTGTTCTAACTGATAATACCAGGACGCCTGCGATCTGGGTTAATAATGTAGGGGTCCGGTTCACAAACGAATCTCAAGGGCACGCCGCCAATGCCATCTACAGACAGCCTAATAGGGATTGCTTCATTGTCGTGGATGCAGGCATTGTTGAATATATGGCCAAAAAACGGCCTGAACTCATATCCATGGGGAAATTCCAGGATGAGATTGCTGCATTGATTGAGGCGGACCAGGCCCTGGTGACTGATTCGGTAGGGGCCGTTGCCGCCTGGATAAGAGGCAAAAAGCATATCCTCCAGTCGGGCATTGACACATACAATAAATATTGTGAAAAGGGCTATGATGAATTGTACTACAAGGACCCGGCCTTCCTTGTCCCTCTGAGCCGGCCCCCATTCTATGTCTTCAGGAGCGGCCTGTCATTGAGATCCACACACGGCCCTGTGAAGGTGAATCCCATGACGTCCGTAGTCAGCCAGTTTGACTGGCCGATTCCCGCTCTCATGGCCTGCGGGGCCGACATAGGGGGACTGCATGCCGACCTCCTTATAAGCAGCGAGGAATCCCATTCGATAGAGTGGACCATAGCGTCTGGGATGTGCGCTGGAGAGAATTCAGCGGCATATGTTCATGGGAACAGGCCGGTCAAGGTATATGAATTTCCAAAATACACTGCAAAGGAGGTCATGGCGGGACACTATGAAAATGTCGGGACGGTTGACGTGAACAGTCTTCCTGCGGGGACGCCGCCGTCAGGAGACAATAAATCATATCATTAGATGTGAGGTGGGAAAAGTTCATGCTTCTAAGGAGGGTAAAACATGAGCGATGTTAAAACAGGTCCCGGGCGGATGTCCCGAAGGCAGTTCGAACAATCTTTTATTTACCCTCATTTAAGTTTCATATTCGATCAAACCGGCCGCGACAGCGGCAAGCGGCTGTCCTGATCTCTGACCTCTGTTTTCTGTTATCAGTCCTCGGTTTTTTCCTTGACACCCCAGGGCAATTGTCCGAATATGCCTGCATCCATACATTACATTATTCAACCTGTGATATAAATCTGGAGCCTTGGATAAGGCTCCAGTAATAGTATATATGAAATTACCGCATGATTTATGATAAGCCCCGCAGATTCTCCATGCGCGGGGCTGTCGATAAAACCTTTCTGAAACAAATTGTCTTACAATTGACTCCTGTTCTGCACCTGCAGAACTGATTGCCCGAAGTGCCGCTTAATGCATAAAAGAGTATTTTTCATACTGGAAGCCGTAATATCATTTTTCGTTTGAAGGTATTTAATAACCGGAATGTGCAATTCATAAGGAGAATAGAATGGAGATCAAATCAGGAAAGAATATATCCCGCAGGAATTTTCTCAAGACATCCGCACTTACCGTTTCAGCAGCCGCAGGGGCCGGCGCCCTGGCCGGATATGACCCGGCGATTGTTCATGCCGAGGCAGGAACTGAAACAAAGACAGCAGCCCCTGCTTCCAACCGTATCACCGGCTATTGCGGCGAAGGCGACTGGCTGGGCGTCCCCCCGGTCATCCCTGATTCCAGGATAAAAAAGACCATTGATGTTGACGTCCTGGTGCTAGGCGGGGGACACTCCGGAGTGCTGGCAGCCCTGGGCGCATCGGACAAGGGCGCAAAGGTCGCCGTGATCGAGAGGATGGATGAGGCAGGTTTTCTGAAAGACTCCTGGCATTTTCTCGGCGAGGACATAGGGCATGTCAACTCCAGGTGGCTGATCAGCAGGGGGTATGGCCCCTATGACACCGGCGAGATCACCGCGGAGTTCGTCAAACGGGCCGCAGGCCGGTGCAATCCGGATATCATCCGCCTCTTCGTGGAGAACTCCGGTCCGATGTTCGACAGGATGGTCGAGGTCTATGAAGGCTACGAGACGGTAAGGAAGGCAGATGACAGCTCCGTCAAATTCAAGTACAGCGACAATATCACTGAGACATATGACTTTTCCAATCTCATGGATGAAAAATTTCTATACAACCAGGTGCAGAAGGACCGTTCACCAAAGGACTACCCTGTCGAGATAGGGGGCTACAGGACCTGGCCCTGCGTTGCCATGTTTCAGGGCCCGGTTATGCGCAGAGAGGTCGGCCCCTTTATCACCGTGATGAGGTGGTTTGAAAAATACATGGTGCGTAGGGCCAGGGATAACGGAGCGGACTGGTATTATCAGCATAAGGCCATTGTGCTCAACCAGGATAACAACGGGGCGGTTACAGGCGCCATTGTGCAGGATAAGTCCGGGAACTACATCCGGTTCAATGCCTCCAGGGGCGTAATAGTCGCGACCGGCGATTTTTCAGGAAATGTCGACATGTGCTGGGCACTTTGCAATGAGATTATGGAATGGATGGAGCGCAGCGGCACCATGAAGAAGGATTATAAGTCAACCTTTTCCATCATCCGTGACGGACAGGGCCACAAGATGTGCTGCTGGGCCGGAGGCATGATTGAGCCTTCACCGCGCGGCTGTATAAGCCCCGGGGGAGGGACCACAGGCCCATGGGGAATGGGGCCCATGCTGCAGCTCAACGCCGAGGCCAGGAGATACGGTAATGAGGCCGCTGCGCCACTTATAGGGCATGCGGCGGTCCGCCAGCCCCCGGGTGTCATTTGTGTTGTCACCGACAGGAAGTACATGCAGAGCGTGGTCATTGCCGGACTGGAACACGGTGGCCCCAACTTCGGCCGGAGGGAGTGGCTTGAAGATATGCAGGAGGATATGGCAAAGGTCCTTGCGGCAGGCGCAAAGGGCTGCCAGGTAAGGGGGATCATAGTGGCGGAGCGCGAGGGAGCGAAAGTCTATGGGGCGGATACCCTCGAGAAACTGGCCGGCTATCTGGGCTATACAGGGGACCTTGTCAGGACGTTCATTGAATCAATCAATCATTACAATGACCTTTGCCGCAAGAAAACGGACAGCGACTTCGGAAAGGATCCTAAGGCCATGATTCCGATTGATGAGGCCCCATTCTACGGATGTGCGGGCAGCGCCTTTGCCGCCGCAGGGTTCGGCCTGGCTACCCTGGCCGGCCTGGTCACCGACACCGGACTCCGCGTTCTGGACAAAAAGAACGTTCCGATTAAGGGGCTCTATGTGGCAGGCAATACGCTTGGCGGACGATACGGGCTGGGCTACAGCACTCCCTTTGCGGGCAACTCCATTGGCATGGCGATGACCCACGGCTGGCTGGCCGGCAAGTTTGCGGCGGAAGGATAAAATGCCAGGAAGCTAAGAGGCTGGGAAGCTGGTAGACTGGAATGCTTGGAAGCTGGGATGCTTTAGGTCATGGAATTCGAAGGGTTTTGTCTTTCTTGTATCCGAGCATTCATGCCTCCGGGCATCCTAGCCTTAGAGCATTACAGCTAAGTTGAGATTTAAATTCTTATCCAACATCGAAAAGGAGGGGAAAAGATGGGTGAGAAAAGAGGGGTGACTAAAGGCATCTCCCGCCGCAGGTTTCTTAAAGGCGCAGCCGTGGTGGCCGCTGCTGCGGGTGGTCTTATTACAGAGCCCGCCAGGACAGCCAGGGCTGCTGATGCGAGTCCCGCCAAGAGCGTGCAGCATGAAGCAGACATATGTATAATCGGCGGGGCAGGGGCAGGACTGATAGCCGCGGTGAGCGCGGTTGAGGCCGGGGCAAAAAAGATCCTGGTCCTGGAAAAAATGAAGGCCACGGGAGGGACAACAATAGGTATAGGCGGGCTTTTCGGGATCGAGAGTCCTGTGCAGAAGCGCCTGGGAATTCATGAGACCGCGGATTTCTGCTTCAAGCATCATATGGATATGACGAACTGGTACTGTGACGGCAAGCTGGTCCGCAAATGGATGTGCGGATCAGGAGACATGATAAGGTGGCTGGAGGAAAAGGGGGTCGAGTTTGATAATGTGATATCTTTCACGGGCGCATCGCTTGTGAGGGCCTATCATATGACTAAAGGGAGCACGGGCCAGAATATTATCAAGGCCCTGTTAAAGAACTGCAAGGATAAAGGTGTGGAGATCCGGACGGACACCAGGGTTACCAGGCTTCTTACTGATAATAACGGAGCAGTTACAGGCGTGCTGGCCACCCATGGGGACGAGGAGCTGAAGGTCTCGGCGAAGGCCGTCATCATTGCTACAGGCTCCATATCCGGCAATGAGGCGCTGAAGGCACGATTCTATCCCGGCGAGGATATGACCAATGTGCATATCATGGCAGCTGCCATGTCTCACCCC